>JBKJKJ010000185.1:0-3783 GCA_046597455.1 Burkholderiales bacterium | reverse complement strand
CTGGCGTCGAGCCGTGCGAGGCCCCGCGAGCTTTCGCTAGCAATCAGCGCCCGCAGGCCGGCATGGATCAACGCGGTTCGCTCGTTCATGCCCGTGATCCGCTGCGCCTCAGTCACCAATTCTTCGTCAAGATTTATCGTGGTGCGCATGAATGTACTCGCGGTGTGGAAGCATCAAATGATACATCATTCGATGCTCACCACGGGCGGCGGCGTTAGCCAGCTTTTACGTCGTATCGGGTAGCGGAGCGGTCGGGTGCTTCGTCCGCGTCGTCGTCGCAATGACGCTTAGTGAGGTCATCGCGAGGCATGCTGTGCGGTGGCGGTCGCGAGACGCGCGTGCGCCGTTTCCGTTCGCAGCGGCACCGCTTCGTCGTCGCGAGTCTCATGTCGATCCAAACGGCGTCAAATTCGACATCGTGAACGACGTGCACGCGAGAAATTCCTGGCGCCTTCTGGCTTGAGGCGACCGCAGCGCGCCGTGGAGAAGTGCTTTTCCTGAAGCACCTCGTGGCTGGCTGTGCCGCCGCGGTAGGGTTCCGTTGCTATACTGCGTGCGTTCGCCCCATGGGCGTCTTCACTGCAAGCCGTCGATCGCTTGCCAATCAGGAGAGAACTGACGTATGCGTAATTATCTGATACTGGCCGGTGCGGCTGCCGCGCTGCTCGCTGCAACCGGCGCTCACGCTCAGGCGTTTCCCAGCAAGCCCATTCGAATCGTGGTGCCGTTCGCGGCGGGCGGGCCGGCCGACATCACGGCGCGCACGATCTCACCGCGCCTGACCGAGCTGCTCGGCACGACCATCATCGTCGATAACCGCGGCGGCGCGAACGGCGTGATCGGTGCTGAAAACGCAATCCGCTCGGCGGCCGACGGCTACACAATGCTGCTGTCGACCTCCAGCACCACTTCGATCAACATGGTGACCTACGGCGACAAGCCGCCGTACGACACGCTGCGCGACCTCCAGCCGCTGACTCCGGTCATGTTCACCACCAGTCTGATCGTGCTGCATCCTTCGATGCCGGTGAAAACGCTGAAGGAATTCGTCGCGCTGGCCAAGTCGAAACCGAACATGATCACGTTCGGCTCGGCGGGAACCGGTGGGACCCTGCACTTCGGGATCGAGATGCTTCAGCGCGAATCCGGCGTGAAGTTGACGCACGTTCCCTTCAAAGGCGCGGGCCCTGCGGTCACCGATCTCATCGGCGGCCAGATCAACGGCATGTTCGTCGACTTGCCCGTGATCTCGCCGTATGTGAAAGCCGGCAAAGTCAAAGCGCTGGCGGTGACGAGCGCCGAGCGCTCGCGATATTTTCCCGATATCCCGTCGACCAAGGAAGCGGGTTATCCCGGCGTGGAAATGACGAACTGCTACAGCCTGCTGGTGCCGGCGAAGACGCCGCGTGAGATCGTCGCGAAGCTGCACGATGCGGTGGTGAAGACGGTCGCGACGCCCGCAGTGCGCGAAAGACTGATGAGCGTGGGCGCCGACCCGCAGACGATGTCGACCGAAGAGTTCACGCGCTTCATCAAGGCCGATATCGAGAAGTGGGGCAAGCTCGCGAAGTCGGCGGGTATCGTGATCGAGCGATAGCCAGGCGGGTGCGCTGCCGCGACGGGCTGGGCGGTCCGGTGGCGCACGAAATCCATTGGTCGACGCGGCACATGACATTTTCGTGGGCCACAAGATTGCTTCGTCGCCGCGCTTCTCGCAATGACCCCATGGGTATTGTCATCGCGAGTTGGCGGGAGGCCAATGTGGCGAAACATGTCTTCGACTTCAATTCGGCCGGCCGGTTTTGCATCAGGAGGTTGTCGCATCGCAAGTCCGGCAAGCTCCTAGATAACGCTCACTTCGACCTGCACATCCGGCGTCGCAACTGCGACGCTGCCGTAGAGCGGTCACCTGCGCTTGAAGCGGTCGACCAGATCCTGCGCCTGCGTTTGCGTCACGCCGCCGATCTGGAACTGCAGCTTCACGGCGTTGAACACCGTCACGTCCTGGCGCACCGGATTGCTGCGGTCCATGGTGCCCGCAATCTCCACGCCGATCGATTCGGGCGCGATGTTCTGCTCCCTGGCGAGGACTTGCAGGAGCTCGACGCCGCAGGCGGCGACCCCCGCAAGAAAGAGCTCGCCGGGGTTGAGTGCCTCGCCCGGGCAGCCGTTCTGAACGGGCCCGTCCACGATGAAGTGGTGGTTGCGCGCGGCGCACAGCACACGCCCGAAGGTGGCGGTGGAGCGTGCGCTGACGCCATAGCTGCGAATGTCACTTTGTCCCATCTCGATCTCCTGTTCTCGCGTGGATTTGAATTACGCTGAGCGCACAGCGCGACATTATCCGCCGCTGCCATAAGGTCGCGTCAGGATCTCGAGCAGGTTTCCGCTCGGGTCCTCGAAATAAACGCCGCGGCCGCTGTCTCGCGTATTGATCTGGTTGAGCTGCTGCTGCGCGGGATCGGCCCAATAGGGGAGGTTCCGAGCCTTGATGCGCGCAAAGATTTCGTCGAATTCCGTGTCGCTGACGAGGAAGGCGTAGTGCTGCGTCTGGATATCTTCGTCGGTCTCGAGGAAGTCGAGCGTCACTTCGTTGCCGGTCTGCACCCCGAGGAACGGGCCGAATGGCACCGGCGCATTCAGGCCGAGGATCCCGGCCAGGAACTCAGCCGAGGCGCGCTTGTCGTGCGCGTGGACGATCGTATGGTTGAGCTTGACGGTCATCCCGGGCTCCTCGTCGAGTGAGCGGCATTCGCTTGAGATTCCACCGCCTGAGATCGGGCCTTTCGCGCAGTTTGCGCTGCACGGTGCGAGCTCGGGCGCATCCAGGTCATCCTAACCGATAACGCGGCGAGCGCGCGACTCGCCCGATCCCGGCAGGCGCGTGATGCGGGATGACTTCTCCACTACAATGGTGCGTGTTCAATACGGGTAAATCTGTCATTCACGGCAGGACCACCAAGGACGATCATAAAATGGAAATCGCAGCTGACAGGTACATGTATTTCACCCAGCCCGGATGAAGTAGCTGCCTCCGAACGAAAGAGTTTCTTTCGAAAAGTGGTATAGATTTCATCGTCGTCGACGTCCTGAACGATGCCGGCGGCCGGGAATTGCTGTTCGAGAAGTTCGGGCTGCGCAAGGTGCCGGTGCTGGTGAAAGGCGACAAGTATGCCTTCGGCCAGATGCTCGACCCTTTCGCCAAGTTCATCGGCGTCGAGCCGTCGAGTGTCGGCAGGCTCACGCCGGAGCAGCTTTACAAGAAATACGAGATGATTTTCGCTGCCGGACAGCGCTTCGCGAGGCAGTTTCCGCAGGAGCGGTTCAGGGAGCGCGTAATTCCGAACCGCGAGCGCGTGATCCGAACGCTGTGCTATCACATCTTCCGGATCGGCGAAGCTTTCCTGGAAACGTGGGAGGGCGCGGAATACTCGGTGAAGATCGCGGACAACGAGCCGCCCGACGCGATGCAGACGGGCGAAGACGTCGCGCGCTATGGCGCTGCCGTCTGGACACGCTACGAAGCGTGGTGGGCCGGGCTCGAGGACCGCAGTCTTGCGCGCGTGCTGAAGACCTACTACGGCGATACGGTCGCGCACCAGGTCTTCGAGCGCGTGACGTGGCATTCCGCTCAGCACTGCAGGCAACTCGTTGCGGTTCTGGAACGTATGGGCATTCAGCCCGACCAGCCGCTTACGCCTCAAGATCTCGCCGGGCTGCCGTTGCCCGAACGGCTGTGGGAATGAGGCCTCGGCGCCCAACGCGTGCACGCACCCTGCGACC
>JBKJKJ010000150.1:0-11968 GCA_046597455.1 Burkholderiales bacterium | reverse complement strand
ACCTGACTTGGCATCCGCTACGCTGCTAGCAGCCTGCTAAACCAAAACCGGACGGGGTCACGCGGAAGCGCTCAAAAGATGGATGGGAACGTAGGGAAACTCCGGGCTTCCCCTCTGTTCGTTCACCGGGCCGCGCGCCGTCCTCTACCCTTCAAATCTCCGGCTCGTCGACCACGCCATTGCGCAGCACGCCGATCCCTTCGATCTCGCATTCCACGATGTCGCCCGCCCGAAGCATCCAGTCCGGATTCGAGAGTCCGCCGCCGCCTGGAGAGCCGGTGGCGATGATGTCGCCTGGCAGGAGTGTCATCTGCGAAAGGTAGGCGATCAGGTTGGGTATTGAATGAATCATCTCGTGCGTGTTGCCGTCCTGCCTCAACTCGCCGTTGACGCGCGTCTGGACCCGCAGGTGCATCGGATCGGGTATCGCCTCGCGAGTCACCATCCACGGCCCCATCGGGGCGAAGGTGTCGAAAGACTTCGCGAGGCACACCGCGCCGCCTTCACGCTCGCGGTTCGCAGTGTCGCGCGCGGTCACGTCGTTCAGTATCGTGTAGCCTGCGACCACGCCATAGGCATCGGCGACCGACACATTCTTGCAGCGTTTGCCGATGACGATGGCGAGCTCGGTCTCGAAATCCAGCTCTTTGCAGACGAATGGTTTGATGATATCGCGCTCGGGACCGGTTACCGCCGAAAGCGCTTTCACGAACGTTGCAGGCGTCACGCCGGGCTCTCTCCCGCTCAGCCTGGCGTAGCGCGGATAGTTGCGCCCGATGGTGATCAGTTTCGACGGACGTACCGGCGCGTAGAGCCTGCATTCGCCGAGGGGAATGAAAAGGTTCTCGCCGCCGAGCCCGGTTGCGTCCGGCGATGTTTCCGCAAGCCCTGCCAGATACGAGTAGGCGTCCCCGAGTGCGCGCCATGCCGCATCGCCCGCGTATAGAAACTGCGCGACGTAAGGCGGCATATAGAGCTGCGCCAGCTCACGGCCTTTCGGGTTGCCGGCTTCGTCGAGAAGGTAGAGCGCATAACCCGCGCGCAGATCGGCGACGAGGTCCTGACCGACGAGCACGCCGAGGCGGGCCAGAGCAGAAGGCTGGTGGCGGCGGCTGTAACGCATTAGCTTCATGGCGCGTTAGTCCTGTGGTGACGCGGGCGGTCATGTTAGCAGGGACCGGGCTGTGCGCGGATGCAGCGACGAAAGCGGCCGGAAGGGGCTGTTTACAACGGTTGCGGCTGATTTCAGCCGGCTACGCGTCTGGCATGGCGGTTGCTCTGGGGTTCGGAATTACGAGGGAACCCCGGGCGGGATTTCTCGCCTAACGGTAGATCGCTGACGCGCCCGCGTCCCCTCACCAGGAGAATGATGTGAAACGTTTCATCGCTTTTACTTTCGCCGCTTTAGTCGGATTCGGGTTTGTTGCGCCGGTCGGTGCCGCTGCGCCCGCCGCCGCCGATGCCAGCCCCGACGCGCTGGTGAAAAGCAATGCCGACGAAATCCTCGCCCTTATCCGCACTACGAAAGACAAGCGCACGCTGCGCGAAATCGCTGAAAAGAAGGTTTTGCCCTACTTCGATTTTCGCGCGATGACGCAACTCGCAGTGGGCAAATACTGGCGTGAAGCCACCCCGGCACAGCAGAAATCGCTCGAAGAAGCTTTCAGAACCTTGCTGGTCAATACCTACACGGCGTCCCTCAACGTCGCCTCGACAGGCAAGGAATCGGTCGAAGTCAAACCGACGGACACAAAAGGCCAGACCGACGTCATCGTCCGGACCATTGTGCGCACGCCCAGCCGGCAACCCATACCCGTTGACTACCGCATGACGAAAACTCCGGACGGCTGGAAGGTGTATGACGTCATCGTGGAGAACCTGAGCCTCGTCACGAATTACCGCAGCTCCTTTGCCTCGGAGATCCAGCGCTCGGGGATCGACGGGCTGGTCAAAGCCCTGGAAAGCAAGAATCGGGATCTCGCGCAAAACGGGTAGGCTTCCCGCTTAGCCGGTCTCGCGCTATCCTCGCCTCCGCGCGTCGTCGCGCCGGGCAGTCGAGTCCCGTGCACGCAAGGGTGCGTGCACGGCTTACCGCACGGCTTTCCCGATTACGGCTTACAGACCCTGATGCGGTTTTACTATCCCCGGTCATTCTTAAAGCTGCTGTTCGTCGGCTTCGCGCTCATCGCCCTGCCGCTGATGATCGCGCTGATCAATAACGCGATTGCGATCGACAGATTCGCCAACCTGAGCCAGAAGGCGGTCTATCAAGCGGTGCGGGCGACGCAAATCAGCCGCAAGCTGGTCGAGCTCATCCCGGCGATGGAGCGTGTGGCGCACCAGATGCTGATCCTCGGCGACCGTTCGCTGCTCGACACCTATCGAGTCCATCGCAAGCAGCTGCTCTCGACCGCGGAAGAGTTCCGCACCTTGCCGTTCGATACGGAGCAGCGCAACGCCCTGCGGCAGATTGTGACCGAAGAGGCGGCGATCGACGCACTGCTGGCGAATCCGGGCACCCGGCCCGAGGCGCTGCAAAAAGCAGTCGAGGGCTTTGTCGGCCTCGGCGGGCGCGCGCAGGAAATCGATCGCCGCAGCAATGCGCTGATCGACCGGGAGGTGGAGAACATGCGTTCCACGGCACGCCAGGCGCAGCGCATTACGCTCTGGCAGCTGCTCGCGCTTTTTCCTGTCGTGATTTTTCTCGTGGTGGGATCGACCATCCTGATTGCGCGCCCGATTCGCCAGATCGATGACGCGATTCGCAGGCTCGGGCAGGCGGACTTCAGTGTGCCCGTAAAGGTCGGCGGGCCCGAGGATCTGCAGCATCTCGGCGAGAGGCTCGACTGGATGCGCCAGAGGCTGGCGGACCTCGAGCAGCAGAAAAACCGTTTTCTGCGGCATATGTCGCACGAGTTGAAGACGCCACTGACGGCATTGCGCGAAGGCGCCGAGTTGCTGTCGGATGAGATTGTGGGAACGCTCACGCCGGAGCAGCGCGAGGTTGCCGAAATCCTGCGCCATAACAGTATAGAATTGCAGAAGCTGATCGAAGATCTCCTGGCGTACGGCGCAAACCAATCTCACACGCCTTCGTTGGACCTTGCCAGGGTGGACCTGAGGCGAGTCGTGAACCGCGTGCTGGACGACCAGAAGCTCGCATCGCGAGCCAAGCGGCTGAAGGTGAGCGTCAATATGCAGGACCTCACGCTGAGCGCCGATTTCGAGAAACTGCGGGTAATGCTCGACAATCTGGTATCCAACGCAATCAAGTTCTCGCCGAGCGCAGGCACCGTCTTCGTGACCGCGCGCGAGGTCGATGACGCGATCGATATCGAAGTGGCGGATCAGGGGCCCGGCATCGCGCCGGAAGAAAGAAAACTCGTGTTCGAGCCGTTCTACCGGGGTCAGTACGCCGCCGATGCGCTGGTGAAGGGTACCGGCATCGGGCTCTCGGTCGTTCGCGAGTACGCGCAGATGCATGGAGGCAGCGCCGAAATCATCGAAGGCGGCCCCGGCGCCCGCATTCGCATCCGCCTTCCGTTCACGCCTGCCCCGGCGCCCGCCGCCGCATCCATCGACACTATCGCGGCTGTCGAGTCGCCCCGATGATCGTACGCGCTATGGGCCTCGCGGCCGCGCTCCTGTGTGCGGGGTGCGCCACCGTCGAGGAATCCGCGGAGCCGCCCCGGGCCCAGACATCGACGCCGCGCGTCGCTGTAGCGCCGCCGGTCAAGCCAGCCGCCCCTGCGCCTGTCGTCCCGGCGCCGACCCCCACGATCGAGCGTGCCGCCCCTGAGCCGCCCAAAGCATCCGAGCTCGATTCGCTCCTCGCCGAATTCGAACGGCTACGCCGCCTTCCGGCGAGCGAGCTTGCCCGCGAGCAGGACGCGGCACGCCAGAATTTCAGTCAGGCTCGAAGCGACGCTGCGCGGATCCGGCTCGCCATGGTCTCGACGGTGCCGGGAAGCTCACCGGCCGACGAGCAGCGAGCCCTCGATCTGCTCGATCCACTCGTCAAAACCCCTGGCGCGGCGCTGCACAGTCTGGCCTTCCTCCTGTCCACGTTTATCCAGGATCAAAAGCGGTTGGCCGGTGTAGTCCAGGGCTTGCAGCAAAACATGCAGGGTATTCAGCAGAACAACCAGGCACTGCAGCAAAATGTGCATGGACTTCAACAAAAGCTCGATGCGTTGAGGACGCTCGAGCGCAGCCTGAGCGAACGCGGCGAGCCCGCGCCGCGCAAGCGTTAACGCAACAACAACGACATGAACACTCCCGTGCGGCCCAGTATCCTCGTCGTGGACGACGACCCCGATCTGCTGCGCCTCATGCAGATTCGCCTGTCTGCTGCGGGCTATGCCGTAACCACGGCCGAAAGCGCCGAGCGCGCGATGGCGCAGCTCGCAGTGGCGCGGCCGCGTGTCGTCGTCACCGATCTGAGAATGAGCGGCATGGATGGCATGGCGCTTTTCCAGTCGATCCAGGCCCAGAATGCGGCGCTCCCGGTGATCATACTCACGGCTCACGGCACGATTCCGGACGCCGTGGCTGCGGTAAAAAGCGGTCTGTTCGGCTATCTCACGAAACCGTTCGAAGCGCGTACGCTGCTGACCGAGATCGAGCGTGCCCTATCCCTGGGGCGCGGCGCGGGCGAGGCGGGCAATGACGGTGGCGACGAAACCTGGCGTAAGGAGATCATCACGCGCAACCCGGCAATGGAGGAGGTGCTTTCGAAAGCGCGCCTCGTGGCCGACAGCGACGCCAGCGTTTTCATTTACGGCGAATCCGGGACTGGCAAGGAGCTCATGGCGCGCGCGATCCACAATGCGAGCCGGCGCCGGGACCAGCCTTTCGTCGCGATCAACTGCGGTGCGATTCCCGAGCAGCTTCTGGAATCCGAGCTCTTTGGCCACGTCAAAGGCTCGTTCACGGGTGCGGTGCGCGACCATAAAGGCCTTTTCCAGACCGCCAACAAGGGCACGTTGTTTCTGGACGAGATCGGTGACATGCCGGTGCCGCTGCAAGTGAAGCTTTTGCGCGTGCTGCAGGAACGAACGGTGCGGCCGGTCGGCGCCACCGAGGCTTTCGAGGTCGACGTGCGCGTCGTGTCGGCGACGCACCGTAACATCGAAGCGGAGATGGCGGCAGGTAACTTCCGCGATGACCTGTATTATCGACTGAACGTCGTCGCCCTGCACCTGCCCACGCTTTCGGAGCGCCGCGAGGACATCCCCATCCTCGCCAATCATTTCCTCACGCTCATTTCAGAGAAATACAGCCGCAACATTTCCGGCTTTGCGCCCGAAGCGATCGCGGCCCTGGTCTCGGCGCCGTGGCCGGGCAATGTGCGACAGCTTTTCAATGTCATCGAACAGGCCGTCGCGCTTGCGACGACTTCGCTCATTCCTGTCACGCTCGTGCAGACCGCGATCCAGCACCAGCAGAGCGAATTCGCTTCCTTCGAGGACGCGCGGCGCAAGTTCGAGCGCGACTATCTCGCCCAGATTCTGCGGATTACCGACGGCAACGTGACGCAGGCGGCGCGGCTCGCCAAACGCAACCGTACGGAATTCTACAAACTGCTGCAGCGGCATCAGCTCGAGCCGAAACTCTTCAAGAACGCGAAGCAACAGCAGCAGTGAACCTCAAAGGCTGAGCCTTTCCCTGCGGCCGGCCGGAACATTCGGCGCGGTGCCGTGAAGTTGTCGGGCTTTCGCGACGATGCCCAGCCCGGGGGACAATGCTTTGCGCCGGCTCGCATCACGCGTGATCCATTGCTGGCTGGCAACAACGCCTGCTGCGCCATCTGCGCTGTCCCCTCTGATGAAGCTCGCGCGACGCCTGGCATACACCTTGCTCTATGTGAGCCAGTCAAACTCGAATCGCCTAGGAACACGCATGAGCGCGCCACGCAATTTCGGACACGGCTGCACCGACACAAGGCTCATCCCGGCCGCTTGCGGTGCCGGGAAGACGGGCACGATCGCCGGTGAGGCCTGCACTGAGCTCGGGAGCGGGCCTGTACCCAAAGCGTCGCGCTCGTGGCTCGTGCGGTGGTTGCCAGTGCCGGCCCCTGCCCCCGCTCGAGTCCCGGCACTGCTCTATCCGATGATGGTGATCGCCGCCATCGCTTTCAGCGTGTTCAGCGCAGTCGGCATCGCCACGGTGGCGGGCTGGATGCCGCACGCCATGATGAGCGGTGAGCCCGTCGCGGTGCAGCCAGGGGCTGACCTCGTCGTGGCTGCGGGTGCGGGGGCTGTCTCGGATGTCTTGCTGGCGAGCCCCGCATTCCATTGTGCCGAATGCGGTGTCATCAATTCGGTGCGAGCCCTCGAGCGTGACGCTGTCAGCGCACCGGTTATGGGTTATCCCGGCATCTGACGCGTGGGTGGGCTTTTCCCGCTGGCGCAAAAGACTGCGATCGCGCTGGCCGTGACGCTAGGGTTGAGCGGCTGCGAGACGGCGAGGGAAAGCAACGATACGCGCTCCATCTCGAGCCCCCGTTCCAGCTCGAGTCCCGCGCCGCGCTATAACCTCGCCGGCTATTCCGCCGCGTTCAAGCAGGGTTATGTCGACGCATGTGCGACGCCACGCAGGCGCAATGCCGCACGCTTCAAATCCGACGCCGATTATTCGATGGGCTGGAACGACGGCCAAAGTGCCTGCCGCACTCGCTAGCCGGACTTGACGCGTGAGATGCGAATCACTTCGGGTATGCCGCGCAGGGCGCGCATGATCTTCGCCAAGTGCATACGGTCGGAGACCTGCAAGGTGAAGTTCATGGTGGTGTAGGTGCCGCCGTCGTCCGGATCGACCGCGACGTTCTGAATGTTCGATCCCCCACCGGAAATCTGAGCCGCGACTTTCGCCAGGACGCCGCGCTGGTTGGCGACGACGAGCTTGATGGCGACTTCGAAAGCCTTGCGGGTATCCTGATCCCATTCCACGTCGAGCAGACGGTCGGGGTCGGGTCGGGTTTTGCCGATTACGGGGCAGTCGTGGGTATGAATGATCATCCCCTGGCCCTTGCTGATCATGCCGATGATCGGATCGCCGGGTATCGGTGTGCAGCATTTGGCGAATTGCACCGCCATGCCTTCCGAGCCGCGTATGACCACCGTGCCGGGCGCGCCGCTTTCCATCGAGAACGGGCTGCCGAGTGACAGGAGCTGACGCGCGATCACTGCGCTCAGTCGCTTGCCGAGGCCGATGTCGGAAAGAAGATCCTCGCGGGACTTGGCGCTCGACTCCTTGAGCAGGCGCTCCCAGTGCTGTTCCCTGATATCGGCAAGGTTCGATTTGAAGCTCGTCAGCGCCTGGCTGAGCAGCCGTTCCCCGAGCTGCACCGACTCCTGGAAGTGCATCGTCTTCACGAAGTGGCGGATGTGCGAGCGCGCTTTGGCCGTGACGACGAAATTGAGCCAGAGGGGGTTGGGCTTGGCGTGGGCGGCCGTGATGATTTCCACCCGGTCACCGTTCTTCAACTCGGTCCTGAGCGGCATCAGCTCCTGGTTGATTTTGACTGCCACGCAGCGGTTGCCGATGTCCGTGTGCACGGCGTACGCGAAGTCGACCGAGGTCGCGCCGCGCGGCAGCGCCAGGATCTGGCCTCTGGGCGTGAAGACGTAAACCTCATCCGGGAACAGATCGACTTTGAGGTGCTCGAGGAATTCGATGGAGTCGCCGGATTCCGACTGCATCTCGATCAGGCTTTGCAGCCACTGGTGCGTCTTCTGCTGAAGCTCGGAGAGCGAAGCGTCGGAGGTGCGGTAAAGCCAGTGCGAGGCCACACCCGCTTCGGCGATCTTGTGCATCTCCGGGGTGCGAATCTGGGTTTCTATCGGGCCCCCGTAAGGGCCGAACAGAGTCGTGTGCAGGGACTGGTAGCCGTTCGCCTTGGGAATGGCGATATAGTCCTTGAACTTGCCCGGGATCGGCTTGTAGAGGCCGTGCAGCGCTCCGAGCGCGAGGTAGCACGCCGGCACGTCCTGCACGATGATGCGAAACGCGAACACGTCCAGGACCTGCGCGAAAGGCAGGTGTTTCTCGCGCATTTTCCGGTAGATCGAGTAAAGGTGCTTCTCGCGGCCGTGAACCTGCGCCTCGACATGGTTGTCCGCGAGCTTCTTCTGCAGCGCGTCGGCCACCTTGCTCACCACTTCTCGGCGGTTGCCCCGCGCGGCTTTCACTGCCTTGGCGAGGACGCGGTGGCGGTCGGGATAGAGGTGCTTGAAAGAGAGGTCTTCGAGCTCCTGGTAGATGGCGTTGAGCCCGAGCCGGTTGGCGATCGGCGCATAGATCTCCAGCGTCTCGAGCGCGATTCGCCGCCGCTTGTCGGCCTCGACCGCATCGAGCGTGCGCATATTGTGAAGCCGGTCGGCCAGCTTGATCAGGATGACGCGAACGTCGCGCGCCATCGCGAGCAGCATTTTGCGAAAGTTCTCGGCCTGGGCCTTCTCGTGCGTCTCGAATTCGATCTTGTCGAGCTTGGAGACCCCGTCGACCAGCTCTGCGACCGGCTTACCGAAGTTCAGCGTTATGTCGTGCTTGGTGACTTCGGTGTCTTCAGTGACATCGTGCAGGAGCGCCGCGGTGAGCGCCTGCGTGTCCATGTGCCATTGCGCGAGGATGTCGGCGACAGCGAGCGGGTGGGAGATGTACGGCTCGCCGGACTTGCGGAACTGGCCCGCGTGGGCGGCCTTGCTGAAGTCATAGGCCGACCTGAGCTGAATCAGGTCCTCCGGCTTGAGATAGCCGGCCCATTCCTTGAAAACTGCGGCAGCCTCGGGCATGACGACTGAGGCGGCGACTAGCGCAGAGCGCGAAACGATGAATGCGGAATGAAACCTCTGGTCTTATTCATCATTCCTCATTCGTCATTCCGTATCAGGAAGTCGTGGGCGCCTTATTGAGGATTTCGGCGCCGTATTTGCCGGCGGCGAGCTCGCGCAGGGCAATCACAGTCGCTTTATCGCGGTTTGCTTCCATCATCGGCTGCGCGCCGTTGGCAATCTGGCGGGCGCGATAGGTCGCAGCCAGGGACATTTCGAAGCGGTTCGTGATCTGCTTGAGGCAATCGTCAACGGTAATGCGGGCCATAAGGAGTCCTTGAAGTCTAGGAACCGGTCAGTCGGGCGATCAAATCGGTGTGGCGGGCGAGCTGGCGGGGAAGCTGAAGTCGTTCGGCCCGGATGATACTGATGAAGTCCTGCGCTGCCCGGTCGAAATCGTCGTTGATTATAACATAGTCGAACTCGCCCACGTGGGCCATCTCCCCGCGCGCCGCCGCCACGCGACGGGCGATCACCTCAAGGCTGTCCTGTCCGCGGCCGCGCAGGCGCTCTTCGAGCGCAGCCATCGACGGGGGCAGGATGAAGATCGCCACCGCGCCGGGCTCTAATTTGCGGATCTGAGCCGCGCCCTGCCAGTCGATTTCCAGCAGCACGTCCAAACCCGCCGCGCACTCGGTCTCGACCGTGCGGCGCGAGGTGCCGTAGTGGTTTCCGTGAACTCGGGCGGTCTCCAGGAAGTCGCCCCGCGCACGCATGTGCTCGAATTCTTCCACCGTCGCGAAGTGGTAATGAATGCCGTCCTCTTCACCGATGCGCGGTCCGCGCGTGGTGTACGACACCGACTTCTTCACGTGAGGATCGGTGCCCAGGAGCGCCGACACCAGGCTCGTCTTGCCGGCCCCGGAGGGCGCACTGACGATGAAGAGCGCGCCGCTCATTCGATGTTCCGGATCTGAGCATACGGCGGGGCTTCAGTGAAGCGGGCGCCGGGGCCGGTTTGATGCACAGTTCTATACACGTGTCGACGCCCTCTCTCGATTGGACAAGGAGTCGTCGGGACGACGCGCACGTGCGTGTCGCTGTCGTTGCGGCTCCCTTAAGCGTGTCCTGATTCTACCGTGAGGTATCGCCGGGTACGATATCGTATGACGAGAAGACTTCCTGCGGCGAGCGCGTCTCCGGCAGCACGTAGACGATGCCGTTCGTGCCGGTAAAGGCCGGGCTCACGACATGATCGAAAAACTTCGCCGGAACGTTGATGCAGCCGAATGAAATGCGGTTATCGAGTGGCGTGGGAGACGCGAGGCGCTGCTGGCGGCGATCCTTCGTTTTGGTGGTGATCACCCTATGGAGCGAGATCGCGGTGTCGTAGTCGACCCAGAGAATGTCTTCGCCCTTGAGGTTGCGGTCCAGCGCCGCGACAAATCGCCCCGCAGGCGTTGTGCGCTCCTCGGGCCGGATGTGCGAGAGCTCGCGATCGCCGATCCCGGGGACGCTGTGGTCGCCCCGCGCGAGACCCAGTAACGCGGGGGCTGCGCCGCGGAGCTTTCCGGTGGCCTCGAAGACGAAAACCTTCGCGTCGATCTTGTCGACAATCACGAAAGGCATTCCGGCGTTGTCGCCGGACGCCACAACCCAGTCGGCGACGTGCCTCGCATCGCGCGACGCATGCTCCTGGTTGAATTTCGCCCGTGCCGGGTGCTCCGATGTGGCGGCGTGCGCGGTGGCGATGGACGCCACGATGCTGACCAGAATGGATCGGGCGACCATCGCCGCACCCGCGCCGATGCCGCGCAATCCTGCAAGCCGCATGATCAGTTCCGATCGTGCTTGGGCTTGCGCCGCAGCGGCACAGCGCGCGTTAGCGGCTTCCCGGCCTGCGCGATGAGCGGGCCTGCCTGCACCCCGGGCGCGACGAGCGCGCCTGCCTGCGTTACGGGGGCCGGCTGGACTGCCGCTGTTGTCGCGTGGGCAGCAATGGCCGGCGCCGTCGTTGCAAGTTGCAGAGCCGGCATCCTGACGCCTGCACCCGCGACCCTCAGATTCAATCCGGGAACGGGCCGGGCCGTAGAGCTCACGGGGTAGGCGATGCTCGACGACGCATACGCGATATCGCTGTCGCCCGGCACCGTGGTGCTGGGGCTCGTCGTGCTCGGATCGGTGGTGCTGGGGCTGGTCGTGCTCGGGCTGGTGGTGCCGACGCTGGTGACGCCGGGAAGGGTTCCGGTCGGCAGGTCGGGCGGCGTCGGGTTGAGCGCGATAGCACCGGGCGGCGTCGAATCAGGCGGCGTCGGATCAGGCGGCGCCGGAACGGGGGGGACGACGGGCGGCACCACGGGCAGTATGGCGACCGGCGTCACCGCCAGTGCGCCGGAGACGTAGCTGATCGTGTAATCGGACGCCGTGAAAGTGCCGCCGGTCGCATTGCTCGCCAGGATCGGATAGGTGCTGCCCGCGACGGTCGCGCTTGCGGCCGTGCCGGCGCTGGTCGCCGTGATGCTGCCCACTGACTCGCCGTTGACCAGGCCCGCGGTGGTGAACCCGCTCAATGTCGGGGTCGTACCGAAGACTTTCGTGGCGTCGCTCGCGGTCACGGTGAGTGCCGCGGGCGTCACCGCCAGCGTCCCGTTGACGTAGTTGATCGCGTAATTGGATGGCGAGAACGTGCCGGCGGTGGCATTGCTCGGGACGATCGGATAGGTGCTTCCCGCTACGCTCGCCGTCGCGACCGTTCCGGGGCTCGTTTCGGTTACGCCGCCGACGGTTTCTGCGTTTACCAGCCCGACGGAGGTGAAGGCAGTCGTTGCGAGGGTCGCCGTCTGCCCGTAGACCTTGGTCGCGTTGTTCGCGGTGATCGTCAGCGAGGCCGGTGTGATGTTTGCCGTCGTTGTGCCTGAACCCGCGGCAACAGTCTCGAGCGAAAATAATGCGAATTTGGCCACGTCCACTCCGCCCAGCGAGTAGCCGCTGTAGCTGACGGGCTTGGTCGTGCCAACATCTTTCGTGTCGAAGCTGGCGCTTCCGGGATCGAGCGTCACAATGCCGCCCGCTGCCGGGTTTCCCCTGAAGGCCAGCGTGGCCGCCGTCGAGCCGTCGTATACCTTGTCCACGCCTTGCGCAAACGTCCACGCCCTGGCGTCCAGCGCTCCATTGACTTTCGTCACGTAGTTCGC
>JBKJKJ010000105.1:0-6166 GCA_046597455.1 Burkholderiales bacterium | reverse complement strand
CGCAGACGGGCGCGATTACGGCAACCGGTGTGGTGCCGGCGGGCGATAACCGCTCCGGTTCGCTGAAGGTCAGCTCCTCGGACGATGTAACGCTGCAGATCCTCAGCAACGACGTGACGAAGCTCGCGGCGAACGTCACGACGAGGGGCAAGTTTTTCAGTTACACGGACGCCAATGCCCTGCAGATCGATCGGGTAACAGCCGCGGGTTCGAGCGCTGACGTCCTGGGAGCGGCGGTGGGTGCGACAGTGCCTGCGATTGCCGCGACACGCGCGCAACTCGACGGCATCACCACGCTGGGGGGTGCAGTGACGGTGACCGCCGGCGGCGCGCTGACGATCGCGCAAGGGATTCTGACCACGCCGACGGGCGGCACGAGCGCGGCGAATCGTGCGGGCGGTGCGGTGTCGTTGAGCGCCACGGGCCCGATCACTTCGACGGCGGTGACGGGCACGATCGACACGCGCGGACAGGCTACCGCGTCGAACGTGACGGCGGAGACGGCAGGCGCGGGTGGTGAAGTGCTGGTGCGTCACACGACACCGACGGCGGCGCAGGCGATCACGCTCAATGCGGCGATCAACGCCAGCGGCGGTGCGAGTGCGGAGGCGGGCGACACCGGAGGTGCGGGTGGTGTGGTAACGATTCGCAACGACAGCGGCAACATCACGGTACACAACATCACCACCGACGGTGGTGCGCCTGGCGGTGGCGTGGCGGGTGCGGGCGGGACGATCCAGCTCACCAATGGCGTGACGGGCAACACGATCGGTCAGCAGACGGGCACGGCACTGCTGGCGCGCGGTGGGGTCCCGGGCACCAACGATGGGCACCTGAAAGTGGATTCGTTCGGAACCGTGACGCTGTCCAACCCGGGCAACGATGTCGGTGAAAGCACGCTGGCGGCGATCGTGCGCGACCTGGGCGCGTCATTCAGCTACGCCGATGCCAATTCGCTTCGAGTCGGGACAGTCGCGGCGGCGGGGACGGGGGCGGCGGCAATGCCTGCACTCTCAGGCATCACCACGAACGGCGGTGCGGTAACGGTGGATGTGGTGGGTGCGGGCACCCTCACGGTTGCTCAGCCGATCACCACGACACCGACGACCGGCACGACCGCTCCGACTCGTGCAGGCGGTACGGTTCTGCTGCGGACCCTCAACGGCGTCATTACGACCAACTCGCCCATTACCACGACCGGCCAGGCGAGCGCGGCGGGCGGCGCCGATACTGCCGGCGCAGGCGGAGAGGTGCTGGTGCACGCGCAAGGCGGCGGCATCGTTTTGAACGCTTCGGTCAATGCAAGCGGTGGGGCCGCGACCGATGCGGTGGACACTGCCGGAGCGGGAGGCGTAGTTACCGCACGCTCGAACAGCGGGAACATCGCCCTCAGTAATGTCACGACCAGCGGCGGCCCCATTGCGGCCGGCGCTGCAGGCGCTTCCGGCGGGCAGATCAGCCTGTGGACAGGCGCTGGTGGCAATACCGTCACACAAGCCGGCGGCACCTCGCTGACCGCGGTCGGCAGCGGCGGCGCCACCGATGGCAAGCTGAAGATACTGGCCACCGGTACCGTGACCCTGGCAAGCCCAACCAATGACGTCGGCACGCTGGCTGCGCTGCTCAGCGGCGCAGGGGCGAATTTAACCTACCGTGATGCGAATACCATCGTGCTGCGCCAAATCACCAGCGACGGCGTGCTGCCCGGCGCACAACTGGGGCCGGTTGGCACCGCAACGGACAGCGCTGTCGTCGTGCCGAATCAGTTCCGGCTCATCGCGCCCACGGTAGATATTCCGGGGAATGTCTCAGCGTTCCAGGTTTTCATCACAACCGATGAAATCAAGATGCCGATGATGGGCATCATCACCGCCACCCGACCGTTCGAGTCGAGCACGGACGATGCGAGTGCCGCGCTCACATTGAAAGCATTGACCCCCGGCAACGATGGCAAGTTCGGCGCGGACAAAGACGTTACCGTCAGGATCGATGCCCCCGGCCTCTTCGTCGTCGATCCGAACTTTTCCAACAAGCTGAAGGTCGTGTATCTCAGTGGCGACCCGAACCGCAAGCCCGTGTATATCGGGGCGGACAAGCCTGAACTGCGTATCGTGCTCTACAACGGTGCCGCCCCCGACAGCCCGGCGGCGCGTGCAGCACTGAGCGCGGCCCTCGACCAGTTGCGCAAGCTACTCGAGGAAGTGAATCTCGCGGGCTTCGCGAAGGAAAACATCCGCAAGGAGCTTTCCCAGGGCATCGTGCTCGAAACGGGTCTCGCGCGTCCGGGCATCGACGAATTCACCGGGGAAGGCGTGACGCCCCCGCTGGGTTGTGCACAGGGCGAATCGTCGAAGGCCGAAGGGCTTGCTTGTCCGTAAGGACGGTGAAGCGAGCACGCCGCGAATCCGGCGCGGTGCAGCGGCCTTACGCTTACTTTCTGGCGGCAAACTCGATCGGCACGTAACGCGCGACGAATCCGGTGTTGCCGCCTTTAGCGCCGGCGCTATCCCGGACCGCTTTAAGGTAACCGGCGATTTCCTCGACCTCGGGCCGTTGGCGCTCGAACAAGGGCGTGCGGCTCGCCATCACCACGAGCATGTGCTTGCCGAAGGGCGGCACCACGTCCCACTGCCTGCCGAACAGCGGATCGTCTCCGAGCACGAGGCGCTGTCCTGCCTTCAACTGGAACTTCTTATCCTTGGGATTCGGCAGCAGGTGTACGACGTTGCCCTCAGGCTCGTAGAGATCGGCATAGACGTAGCCGTCGAAATCGGGCGCGACGACTTCCACTGCAAGCTTCCCGCCTTCGAATACCGTAGTACCGCCGCCTTTGAGCGTGATCGTCGGCGCAGCGGCCCCTTCGGCGGCAAACGGCGCCACGGCCGAGACCACCGCGCAATAAGGCTTGGGAATGACGCTCACGGCACTGTCGTCGACCTTCTGCACGCCGTTTACCGCAGCGACTTCATTGCGAAGTCGCTGCGCGTCGGCCTCGCTGGCGACGTGGCCCTGAATCGAGGCTGTCCCGCTGTTGACGCTTGCCTGGAGAAGCGCGCAATCGAACGCAGCAAGTTTGCTCGTCACGGCCGCCGCGGTCTCGGGAAGTGTCTGGCCCGTAGCCGGCGTTGCGGTCGGCGTGGCGGCCTGCTTGACCTCGGGTGCGACCGACGGCAGCGGCTCGTCGAAGAGGACATAGAGCACCAAGCCCACCAGCACGAGCACGCCCAGAGACGCGCCTGCGATGATCAGAAGCTTGTTGCGATTCGATGACGGCTGTGCGGGCTGCGTGGGCGCAGGTCTTGCCCCCGCGCTGCTGGGCGGCAGGGACGCCGGCACCGCTTCTGCCGCGCTGCGTATCAGACGCGTGGTGGCTTCGCGCGGCGCCAGTCCCAGCGATTCCCGGAACTCGGCGATGTTCTGGGGCCGGTCTTCGGGCCTGAGCGACAGGGCTTTATCGATCCCCCGCAGGAAGGTGTCGCTATAGCGTCCCGCGGCCGACTGCGCGAGCGGTACCAAAGGATCGGACATGACGCGTGCGACTGCCGGAACCGGCGCCTGGCCCGTGATCGCGAAATACACGACTGACGCGAGTGCGTACAGGTCCGTCCACGGCCCCTGTTTCATGTTCGGCACTTCGGCGTACTGCTCGATCGGTGCGTAACCGGGTTTGAGGATCACGGTCAGCGCCTGCGTCATGTCGCCGATCACGCGCCGCGCGGCGCCGAAATCGAGCAGGAGCGGCGTCTCGTCCGGCAGGATCAGCACGTTGTCGGGCGCGATATCGCGGTGATAGCACTGCCTGTTGTGAATGATCTCGAGCGCGTCCAGCAGTTGTGCGAGAAACACCTTCAGCCAGCCCTCGTCGGGCGCGCCGCCAAGCTTGCGCAACTGCTCCTTGAGCGTGATGCCTTCGTAGAAAGGCATGACCATGTAGGCAGTGCCGTTCGCTTCCCAGAAGCGGTAGACCTTGACCAGCGAAGGATGGTCGAACTGGGCGAGGAGCCGCGCTTCGTTGATGAAGCTGCGCAATCCGGCGGCGAACGTCTCGGCGTGTCTTTTCGATCGAACGATTACCGTGGTTCCGCCTTCACGCTGCGCGAGCTCTGAAGGCATGTATTCCTTCAGCGCGACCGTACGCTCGAGCGAGTGGTCGTAAGCGAGATAGACGATACCGAAACCGCCTTCTCCGACGAGGCCGTTGACTTCGAATTCGCCGATCTTGGTGCCTACCTGGAGCGCGTTATGGCCGAGCGAAGCTGCGGGGGGCGGCGGCTCCGCCGCGGCGCCGGCCGCGCCGACCATGATCGTGCGGTCGTTGTCTTCCGGATCCATGGGGCTCATCCGGTCGCTGCCGCGTCCAATGCCTGCAGCGGATCGAGCGGCACCGTTTCAGCGACGCCGGCGCCGCCCAGCAGGACGCTGAAATAATCGTCAGGCGGCAGCCCGGCGCTGCAGTGGAATTCAGTCGCCCCGGATTCCGGCGCGACCGACCACCAGTAGCTCTTGCCTCGCGTGCACGCCTCGACGATTGCGCGTGCGCTCGCCGTCGCCGCGCCCGAGAGCGCGTCGAGGCTCGCAAGATGCACTGTGCACGGCACGGAGGGGATGTCGCGAAGGCAGTCCAACAGGTCGCGAGGCGCTGCCGGCACGGGTTCAGCCCGATGCGGCGTGTATACATTTTCGGCGAGCGCGAGCTCGAGCTGATCGGGACTGAAATCCACGTTGAGCGCAGACAGTCCGATCTTTTCGAGCTCCGAGAACCACGCCTGCGCTGCAAACAAGTCAGCCATATTCGAATGCGATTCGGAAAGCGGCAGGGCTAGCGTCAGCGGGAAGTAGCGCCCAACCTTGTCGACACTCGGCAGAAGTAGCCCGGCATACCCCTCGCTGCCAAACACGCCCGGCGCGAGCGCAAAACGCCACATCGGGCTGGTGAGGAAAACGTCGAGCCAGCGCTCGCCGAGTTGCTGGCGGCTGGCTGCGATCGAGCGCTGCAGCCAGGCGTCCCAGGCTTCGATGAAATCGGAGGGCAGGCGCCGGTTGGCGAAATCACCGAGGCACGGCAGCTTGCCGTACCACCCGGCGATGGCGGATGGCGCGCCTGACGCGGCGCTGTAGTCTTCTACTGACGAGATCATGAATCGTTCACAGGCGTCCGGGGCAGCGGAACTGCTGGAGGTCGGAAAGTCCGAGCGGGTTCTGCACGCTGCCCGATATGATTTCAAATTGTGCGCGCCGGCCGTCCAGGTTGAATGTGGCGAGCATTTTCTCAGGCTGGCTGGTCGGCTGAAGCTGCGCGCGGTCGAGCATGCGCATGATGGCCCACGGGCCTTCGAACAACAGGTTCGATCCGCCGGGGTCCGCGCCGGGCGGCGTCACCTGCACCCGCACCTGGGACGTGCCTTTGGGACCGGGCCACTGGATGCTCGTGGGCACCTGCGGGCCGTGACTGTATTTCATCGACTGCCCGTCGACGTCGATGGCGAGCTGCGTGATCGATGTGTCGAGCGATACCGGTTTGAAATCGAGCCGGATGGTGGGCACCGATCCGCCGCGGAAAAAAACGTCGCGTATGCCTGCCGCGCGCTGGAACTGCACGAGGCTCGCGGAGGCTTCTCCCAGAGACGTATCGCCGACCTTGCGGAATTTCCACGGACGCGACGACGTGTCGACGTATTGCGCCAGGTTCTTCTGGAAAAAATCGTCGAGCAGCCCACCGGGCGCGAAGAGCCGAGTGAAGTCATCACGGGTCACGTCGAGCTTGCTCGACTTGCTGAACGGATAACGGCCGTCGATCGCTTTCTTGCAGAAGTCGGTGATCGACGTCGCGAGCCCCTGGCTGATATTGCTGCGGGTTTTTTCGGCGACCTGCCGCGTCGCGCTCTGCGACAGCGTGTTCAGCATCGATTGCACCGGCTCGGGCATTCTTCCGGACTCGGCCTTGATCTTGTTGGCGACGTCGCTGGGCGGCGGCGGGCTGCCGGCGTTTACAGCGGCCTGAGTTGCGACGAGCTGCGTGTAGGCTTCGTTGATGAGCGCCGTCGTGCTCTCGATCGGCGCAGGTTGGCCGCCGCTCGCCCGCACCATGCGCCGCAAAGCCGCGAACTGGTCGTCCACGATGCTTTCGACCTTCGCCGCGCCGGCTGCGGGCGCGCCCTGATCGGCA
>JBKJKJ010000573.1:0-5858 GCA_046597455.1 Burkholderiales bacterium | reverse complement strand
CGTCGAAATGCGCGAGCGTCTCAGCGTCGAAGTCCGCGAGATCCTCAAGCAGCAGAAAACAACGGCGATTCTCGTCACGCACGACCAGAACGAGGCTTTCAACATCGCCGACGAAATCGGCCTCATGGCCGGCGGCCGCATCGAACAATGGGACACGCCTTACCGGCTCTATCACGAGCCCGCAACGCGCTTCGTCGCCGATTTCATTGGCCAGGGCGTTTTCCTCCCGGGCACCGTATTGAACGACCAGGCGATACAGGTGGAGCTCGGCATCCTTCGCGGCCGCGTGATGCGCGAAGCGCCGCAAGGCAGCAGCGTCGACGTGTTACTGCGCCCTGACGATATCCTGCATGACGACTCCAGCCCGCTGCAGGCGCGCGTGCTGCACAAAGCTTTCCGCGGCGCGGAGTTTCTGTACACGCTGGAGCTCCCTGGCGGCGGTCATCTGCTTTCGCTCGTCCCCAGCCATCACAATCATGCCGTAGGCGAGACGATCGGTATCCGGCTGGAGATCGATCACGTGGTCGCCTTTCCGCGCACGGCGGCGTAATGAAACCGCTCGCCGCACGTTAGGCGCCTCAGCGCTTCGGGCCCGCAGCCGCTTCCGGCCCGATGGAGGCGGCGCCGCGCATGAGGCTTTTGATTTCGCGAGCCAGCTCGTTCACCGCCATCGCATAGTTGACCGAGCGGTTATAGCGCGTGATCACGTAGAAATTGTTGAGCCCGAGCAGCGTGCGGGGGCCGGCCTCGGTCTCTACCGTAAACACAGTGGCTTCTGCGCGGTCGTCGACCGGTCCCTGAACGACCAGACCGCGACGCTTGAGCTCGCCTACCGTCATGTGAGGCTTGATCCCGGCGGCAATCAACGGCGCGAGATCCACATCGCCAGGCTCCACCGCCACGACGACCGGCGCGCCGGCCTGCCAGCCGAAGCTGCGGTAATAATTCGCGACGCTGCCGATCGCGTCGGCCGTGCTATTGACCAGGTCGCGCCGGCCGTCGCCGTCGAAATCGATCGCGTATTTTCGAAGACTGCTGGGCATGAATTGCGGAATTCCGATCGCCCCCGCGTACGAGCCGCGCGTGCCGCCATCGATTCCAGCATCGCGGATCAGCAGCACGTATTCTTCGAGCTCACCGCGAAAGAAATCCGCACGCTTCGGATAGTCGAATGCGAGGGTGGAGAGCGCATCCATGACTTTGAAGTTCCCCGTGGTGCGGCCATACAGCGTCTCGATCCCGATAGTCGCCACGATGAGTTCTTCGGGAACGCCGAACTCGCGGTGGGCGCGCTCCAATGCCGCCATGTTCTCCAGCCAGAAGCGCGCTCCGCCTTCGATGCGCCCGGCATCGACGTGACGCCGGCGAAAGTCATACCAGGGACGAGCCGTCCCGGGTGTCGACATGGCGCGCAAAATCGACTGACGCGTCTGCACCTGGGCAAAAAGCCGGCGCAGGGGTCCGGGCTCGTAAGCGTGCTTCTTTCCCATCTCCGCGATAAAGGCTTCGAATTCCGGACGCAGGACGGGTGCAGCACCGGTCGAGACCAGCGACACGAGAAGCGCGAAAGCTGCGAAAACGAGACGAATAAGTTTGTGTAGCGGAGACAAAATGAAACGCGGGGGCTGCGGGATTAACGATGCCTCATTGTAGTCGTTTCGACCGCTGCGCGAGCAACATGCAATCGCCCCATTGAGACGCAACCCAGCCTACTCCAGCAGGCGGTCCAGGCAATCTGCGATCTGCTGGCGGCTCTGATCGGTCAATGCAGCCGTGCCGCTGTAAACCGATTCCACGCGCTCGCCCCAGCGTTTGATACCGAGACTGAGGGGCTGCCCCTGGCCCACGGCCTCGAAAAGCGTAAGGGCGTCGTCAATGAGGAGCGTGTAAACGAGTGTATCGACGCGTTGCGCATTCTCGCCGAGCTTGGCCTGACCGTTCGCGGCCTTCAGCCAGGCACTCTGCAGCGGCACCCTCGATGGCACGCTGTCGCCCTCAAATCCCGAGCGCCGGATTTCGTAGCCGATCGCCTGCGCGATCGCGACGCCACGCCTGAAGACATTGAAAGACACATCGAACCAGATCGACGGCCGCACGCTGTTCGGCTCACCGCCCGTAAGGCGCACGCCACACCCGACTGCAACCCCCTCCCGCTGATAAATCAAAGGATCGGCAGCAAGCGGCAGCGCCTCCTGCGCAATGGCGACTTGCGCGACCGCGCAGACGCAGAGCAGAGCAATGACCGTGGAGGGTTTCATGGCACACCGTGGAATTCGCCGGATTATGCCGCACGGCATGCCGTACACCAAGCCGTTCACGCGGGCTGCTGGATGCTCGCGAGCCAGCGCCGAACGAAAACCACCAGCGCGATGAGGACGATGAGCACCGCAGCAACGACCCAGTAGTTGATGCGCGAGGGGTCCTCCAGCGCCGCCTCGATCTGCTTGGCGAAAACGGTCGTGGCAATCGTTCCCGGCATCATGCCCAGACCGGTTCCCACGACGTAATGCCAGAGCCGTATATGCACGGCGCCGGCGACCATGCCCACCACTGGAAACGGCGCGACCGGAGCGATGCTGACCGCAAAGACCGACATCAGGCCACGCCTGCGGATCGCCTTCGTCGTCGCTTCGAGTTTGCGCCCCGCGATACGGTGCACCGTCTTTTCGGGCAGGCTGCGGCCGACGAAATAGGTCGCGAGCGCGGACACCATGATGCCTGCCAGGCTGATACCGAAGCCCCACCATTGACCGAATGCGATGACCGAGAAAAGGGTCAACAATGGGCGGGGAAACATCAGGAATACCGCCGGCGTGTATATCGCGATAACGACCAGCGGCGCCCACCGTGCCTTACCCGCTGCGCGAGCCCACTCCACGACTTTCTCTGCCGTGATGATGTCTGCGAGCGGGGTGTAGCGCCAGGAGAGAAATAATGCGAGAAAGACGGCTCCGACCGCGATGATCTTTCCCCACGCCGGGCGGAAACGTTTTGAAGAGCGGGATCGCGCCACTACATTAGTCCACGGTTGATTGAAGAGGCGTGCTCGCTACGCAAACCGCATGCCAGGGCTCTCACAGCCTTCCGCTCAGTCGATAAGCCAGCAGGCCGACCCACTCGTGGATCGCCGCCTGCAGCGTTCCGTAGCCGCGATCAGCCCACGAAAAAGTCGGTTGTGCGAGATAGGAAACCGGATAGGGAATGACCTCCCAGCCCGCTTTGCGAAAAGTGCCGTAAGCGCGGGGCATATGGCTCGCGCTGGTCACGAGTATCCACCGCTCCCCGGGCGCCGGATGCAGGAGTTCTTTGGTAATGATCGCGCTTTCGTAGGTGGTGCGCGATTGACCCTCGAACATGATTTTCGAGGTATCCAGGCCTTGCGCGCGCAGGAACTGCTCCGCCGCGACCGTCTCCGAGATCCCGCCCGACAGTGCACCGGTGCCGCCTGAATAAACGAGTCGTGCTTCAGGGTGCTTGCGTGCAAGCTCGACGAATTCAGTCACGCGCTCCGCTTCCCCGTTCAACTGCGGCACGCCACCATAGAGGTCACTCAGAACGGGATTCACTGCACCGGCGAGCGTGATGATGCCGTCCACCTGTCCGGTGACGGTTACCATCTGCGGGAAGCGCTGTTCGAGTGGGCGTATCAGCAGGCCGGCGAGCGGAAGCTGCGTCACGATGATCGTCGCGAGCAGCGATATGCCCAACGTCCACCGCGCGGCCCGATAGCGGGCCTTCAAAAGAAACCACAGCACCAAGCCTTGCAGCAACAACAGCCAGGTGTGCGGCTGGATCAGCCACCAGAAGACCTTGGACGCGACGAAGAACATCAGATTTCCGATCGTGGATACGCCGGCGAGACGATAACCGCCATCACGCTACGTCTTCTCACGCACCCGGATGACATCGTTCTCCACTGCATAGCTGTAGAACGTGCCGTCCTCGATCGCATAGTCGATCATGTGCTGCATCGCGTACCGGGTCGCCGCCCTGAACAGGGTCGGGGTCAATAACACCAGCACCAGCAAACCGGCCCACCATTTGTAAAAAAACAGGGCGAACAATGCACACGGCAACGACAGCAGCCAGGCATACGTCCATAGCATGTAGGTTCGCTGGTACCGCGCAGGCAGTATGGTCTTGGCATTGGCGATCTCCACGGCTTTCGATCGATCGACGTCGACGTCGATCCGCTTGGCGCGCCAACCCATTACGAAATCATGGTGCTCCACAACTTTTCCTTTCGTCAGATGAATGTGCCGGCGCGCCGGACTGCGTTCGGGCGGCGCCTTGGACACTCGGCCTGTCTCGGGGCCGCGCTGATGCGCGCCATGATACCCTTCCGGGTTCATCAGGTAACACGTCAGTCGTGGAGAAGCCCACTCGGTGCAATGCCCTGTGGCGTCGTCGCAACAGTTGCCACTCAGAGATTCGGAGACGAGGTTGATGGACGAGGGGACGAAGCAGAAAGTCGAAAAACTGCGAGAGTATCAGGCGCTCGTCAAGCAGGTCATGTCGATCGCCGACAAGGACACGATCGAAGAAGTTGCCCGTGTCCTGGCCGCGCACATCGGTTTTTACCAGAGGCGGTATGGAAAGATCTCCATGGAGGAGACTCTGGCCAGCCTGCATTCGGAAGCGCCGAGCGACGAACAGGTCGCAGATCTCGCCGAAGGTATGCAGACGCTGGTGGCCGTGTTCATGCTCGCGACGGGCGTGGCCGACGAGATGGGGGGCCAGGCGTAGGACGCTTCGTCCACACGTCGCCTACACCGCTTCACGCGCACGTCGCGACCGCGAGCGCGATGCCTGGCCCGAACCGATGAACTCGCGAATGACGTCGCGGAAAGGGTCTGCGTTTTCAGCTCTCCATGGCCAACCCTCACTTCCTCCTTGCGGCCGCTATCGCGTGGGCGTGCCTGATCCCGAGCGCGTCAGCGCAGGTCTCATCGGGCTCTGCATTTTCCGCTGCCGCCAAACAAGCCACACCGCCTGCTTCCGCGTCCCCTGCAACATCGTTTCAAGACTGCGCGGCGTGTCCGGAGATGGTGGTCATTCCGGCGGGACGCTTCATCATGGGCGCGGCGCCTGGCGAGGAAAATTACGAAGGGTTGGCCGAGGCGTTTCGCAACCGCAGCCAGCCGCAGCATGCCGTAGACGTGAAGAGCTTTTCTGCAGGGCGATTCGAAGTCACGCAGGGCCAGTACCGCGTGTTTGTGGAGGCCACAGGCCGCAGCAATGACGGGTGTTTCGTGTGGGTCGCGACAGGATTCGAGAAGGACCCGGCGAAAGACTGGCGCGACCCCGGCTACGCCCAGGGCGACACGCACCCTGTGGTGTGCGTGAGCTGGGACGATGCCACAGCGTATGTGACGTGGCTGAGCCGAAGGACCGGCAAGACCTATCGTTTGTTGACCGAAGCCGAATGGGAGTACGCGGCGAGAGCGGGCACCACGACGGCGCGTTTCTGGGGCGAGGCCGGAATCCTCTCCTGCAATCACGCCAATGGGGCCGATCTCGCCACTGCTGCGCAGGTGTCGGGCGCGAGCACCTGGCCGGCCGCCAATTGCAATGACCGATACGCTTACACCGCCCCTGTCGGAAGCTATCGCGCCAATGCCTTCGGCCTCCACGACATGTTAGGCAACGTGTGGGAATGGACGCAGGACTGTTGGAACGGGGACTATCACGGTGCACCGACGAATGGGCGCGCATGGGCGAGTGGCGATTGTTCCCAGCGCGCCGTACGCGGTGGTTCCTGGGAAGACGCGCCAGTGGGGGTGCGCGCTGCGTACCGCGTTGGAAGTCCTGCCGTGATCCGGGTCTACATACGCGGGTTCCGGGTCGCCCGGGATATT
>JBKJKJ010000498.1:0-4513 GCA_046597455.1 Burkholderiales bacterium | reverse complement strand
ACATCGCCAACGTGGCGATCGGCCCCAGCCTGTACGACAAGCTGCCTTTCGATCCGGTGCGGGACTACGAGCCGATCACGCTGCTCGCCACTTCGCCCAACGTGCTCGTTGCGCATCCGTCGCTCCAGGCCCACAGCCTGAAGGAAGTGATCGCGCTTGCGAAAGCGAAACCGGGCGCGCTCAATTACGCGTCGGCGAGCGTGGCCAGCGTCGGACACCTGACCGGCGAGCTGCTCAACCAGCTTGCGGGCATCAAGATGGTACACGTGGCGTACAAAGGCAGCGGGCAGGCGGTGACCGATCTGCTCGGCGGACACATACAGCTCATGTTCAGCGGCTTCTCTTCGGTGATGCCGCACATCAAGTCCGCCAGGCTGCGCCCGATCGTTCAGACGGGGGACAAGCGCTCGCCTGCACTGCCTGATGTGCCGACGATCGCCGAGTCGGGTTTTCCGAAGTTCGAAGCGACCGCGTGGTACGGCGTCCACGCGCCGGCGAAGACGCCGAAAGCGGTCGTGAGCCGCCTCAACGCGGAGTTCGTCAAAGCGCTCAAGGCGCCTGACGTGAAGGAGCGGCTGAACGCGCTCGGTTTCGAGCTCGTCGGCAGCACGCCCGAGTACTACGGCAGCTACATCAAGTCCGAGATCAGGAAGTGGGAGAAAGTCGTCAAGGCCTCAGGCGCGAAGCCTGAGTGAGCGCGGCACATCCACGTTTTGTGCGGCGCTCGTATCTGACCTGAGCTACCGGGCGGCGTGGTTGCTGACCACTTCCAGCACCCGCGTGCCGTCGGCATTCTTCACTTCGGTGCGCACCACCGCAAAGCTGCGTCCGGCATGTATGACTTTCGATCGTATGCTCAGCGCTTTGCCCTGGCCCGGACTGATGTACCACGCCGAGATGTTCGATATCGCCGGATGTTGCGGCACCGCTGCGGCTGCGGTCGCCTGCGCGAGCCCGATCAGAATGCCGCCCTGAACGTGCCCGACCCGATTGCCGATCTGCGGGCCTATCTTTACGCGGCACGTTGCGCCGGTCGCCGTCGTCCTGGGCATGATGTTCCAGAAGCGCTCTATGAAGGTGTGCTGCGCGTCGTGGGCGGCTGCTGCGGTTTGCGCGGCCCGCGCTACTGCGCGCTCCTTCGCGTCGAGCTCGCGGGGGTCGAGCGGGGGCTTGACCTCATCGTCGAGCTGCCACGGCAGCGGCGCGAGCTGCACGCCCACGGGCGCGGGCAGTAAGACGAACTGCCCTGAGGCGTAGCACACCGCCTCTCCGTCACTGGTCAGCACACCGCGCGAGAGGGCCTGCCTGACCGCATCGCCGGCGAAAAAGCCTTCGAAAACCGATTCCATGCGCAGCGCCCCACGTGGCGCAACCCCGGTGAACTGGATGTCGAGATGAACCGTTGCCATCCTCGCACCTTTCTCGATCATCAGCCGGGTTGCCATTGCGAGCGCGCCATCGACCATGACACCTACTGCCGCGGGGTGCACGTTGCCGTGAGCATCGGCGCAATGCGCGCCGGCACTCATCGCCTGCTCGATCGACTGCTTTCCGATGTTCGGCCACGAAACGTCGAGGAAGTAACCGGGGAAGTGAAAGCCGGGCGAGCGGTTGCCTGCGAGTGCGGCCAGCACGCGGCGCTGCACGGCGGCGGGATCGATTTCGACGGGAGTCTCCACTGGATGTGTCATCTTTATCGCGTGCGAAGACCAAGCTTCGCGTAAATGGGCAGCATGTGAGCCCGTATCTCGGCATGCTTGTGCGCGAGATAGAGTCCGGCGAGGGCGCAGAATATACCACCCGCGGTGAGCGTGACGGCAACGCCGATGCGATCGGCCAGCGCACCGGCGGCAACGGCGCCGAATGGAGACATGCCGATGAAAGCCGCCGTATACAGGCTCATCACGCGTCCGCGCTTGTCGTCGTCGACGATGGTTTGCAGGATCATGTTCACCGATACCGACGTCACGAGTATGCCGAAGCCGACGATCGCGAGCAGCGGCATGGCAACGTAAACGCCGCCCGCCCACGACAACAGGGCCAGCGCAATGCCGGCCGCGACGCTCGCCCATGCGATCACGCTCACGAGACCGCGAACATTCGGCCGCGATGCGAGAAAGAGCGTCCCGATTACGGCGCCGACCCCGGCTGCGCCCACGAGAAAACCCATGATGCGAGCACCTCCGCCGTAGACCTCGCGCACGAGGACCGGCATCAGGGTCATGTACGGCGTGGCGAGCAGGCTGACGACGGCGAGCACGATGAGGAGCAGCCGAATCGGTATCGAGCCCCACGCATAAGCAAAGCCTTCGCTCAGTCCCTGGAGAACGGGGGCGTGCCGGGCGGCGCGCGGGCTTGCCTTGACCCGGATCATGAGGAAGCTCACGAGCACGGCCACGTAGGTGATCGCGTTGATCACGAAACACGCGGCTTCGCCATAGGCGGCGATCACCACGCCGGCCATTGCCGGCCCGATCAGACGCCCCGTATTGGCGATGAGTGAAGTGAGGGCGACCGCGTTGGGGAGATCTTCCTTGCCCCCGACGAGTTCCACCAGATAGGCGTGGCGCACCGGAAGCTCGATCGCGATGAGCACGCCCATGACCATGGCAAGCGTAATGATGTGCCACGGCGCGACGATGCCCGCGACGGCCAGCGCGGCGAGGGTAATCGCCTGAAGCATTTCGAGCACCTGTGTGGCGAACATCGCGCGATGGAGATTCACGCGGTCCGACAGCAGGCCCGCGAAAGGGGCGAGCAGAAGGACCGGGACGCTGCTGGCGAAGCCGAGCACACCGAGCAGCGTGGCCGATCCGGTCAGGCGATAGAGCAGCCAGCTCTGCGCGATCGCCTGCATCCAGTAACCGACCAGGGCGAATGTCTGGCCCGAGGCGAACAGAGCGAAATTGCGATGCCTGAGCGCACGCAGAAGTGTGAAGCGCACGAAGTCCGGATTGCGGAGAAAGCGGCAATTCTAACCCGCCGGCCGTGGGGGTCTCCGCTACAATCGGGGACCCCGATGAATAACCGACCCTGCACCGCTCCCGCACGCCCCATTCGACTCCCCGAGCTCTTCTCTCTGGTACTGCTGTGGAACGGCGGTTACAAAGGCGCGCGCGTGGTCAACACGCTGTACGCGCTCAAGCTCGGTGCCAGCCCTTTCGAGATCGGGCTGCTGCTTGCAACATATGGACTCTTCACGCTGGTGCTGGCCATGCGCGCGGGACGCTTCACCGATCGCTATGGCGTGCGCGTGCCGGTGATAGGCGGCGTCGTGGCGTGCACCGCGGGCATACTGCTGCCGTTCTTCTGGTCGACGCTCCCTGCGATTTTCGCTTCGGCGGCGATTACGGGAACGGGATTCATCTTCGTGCAGGTCGGTCTGCAGACACTGACGGGCTCGCTCGTGGGGATCAGTCCCGTCTTCTGGCTGAGCTCCGCGATGCTCGGCGTCGGGGCGTACATGGCGCACAGGCGGGCCGCGTAATGGGGACGGTCTACACGGTCCTGGGCATCGTGCTCCTCAACATGACGGCTTTTCGCGGCAGCAAAGTGGTCGTGACGCTGTTCGCAATCGAGCTGGGTGCGCCGCAGTTTTACATCGGCCTCATCATCGCGATGTACTCGGTATTCCCGATGATGCTGGGTCTCTACGCAGGAAAGCTCACCGATCGGCTCGGCGTGCGCCGTCCGATGATCGGCGGCACGCTCGGCGTGGCGCTCGCGCTGCTCGTCCCGTTTTTCTTTCCGAGCAGGACAGCGCTTTATGTGTCAGCCACGCTGCTCGGCGCTTCGTGGGTGTTTTACAACGTGTGCGTACAAAACCTGATCGGGCTGTTGAGCACGCCGGAATCGCGGCCCAAGAACTTCAGCAACTACGGACTGGTGATGGCGGGCGGCAGCTTTTTCGGGCCGATGATTGCCGGATTCTCGATCGATCACCTGGGGCACTCGAACACCTACCTCGTGCTCGCTGCCGTGCCGCTCGTCGCGGTGCTGATCCTCGCCACGTCGAGCCGGATACGCAACGCCAAAGGCAAAGCGGTCGAGACGGAAGAGCACGCGACGTATTCGGCGAACCTCATGCGAAACGTGCCACTGCGCCGCACCCTGATCACGAGCGCGATCGTATTGACGGGAACCGATCTGTTCCAGTTCTACATGCCCATTTACGGTCACAAGGTCGGCCTGTCCGCCTCGGCCATCGGCATGGTGCTCGGCATGTTCGCCGTGGCGGCGTTCGTCGTGCGCCTGGTGATGCCAGCCCTCGTGAAACGCTACAGTGCGGACACGGTACTGCTCGCGTCGCTATACGTGGGCAGTGTCGCCTACCTGCTGTTTCCGATGTTCGACACCGTTTTATTCCTCGCCGGCGTGGCTTTCGTGCTCGGTATCGGCATGGGCTGCAGCCAGCCGGTGAGCCTGATGCTGATCTACGACCGCGCACCGCCGGGCCGCTCGGGCGAAGCGCTCGGCCTGCGGCTCACCATCAACAACCTCATGCACATCGCCG
>JBKJKJ010000448.1:0-6053 GCA_046597455.1 Burkholderiales bacterium | reverse complement strand
ATTAAGGGTAGCCGTGCTCCCATTACGGCACGCTGGGGCGCGCGCAACCACAGCCACCCTTCTTCGGTGTGGCAAGTCCGGAACGACTGCGGCGCACCTCGCGCCCCACCGCGGGCGTAGCCACATTTGGGCAAGTGCAGCACGTGTGGTGCCTCAGGTAATGCCCCAGTAGAGCTCTTACTGCGTCCGCCCAAATGCGTCAATGGATCGGATGTTATTGATCTATAATCGTAATGGCAGTTACCATTTGGGTATTGCACACACAGACGTATAAGGTTACGATATGGGTAATATGAAAGAGGAACCGGCGGTGGCGTAATGCCAATGACTGTTTACATCAGGGACAGGCGGCTTAAGGCGAGCTTAGAGAACCCTGCCGTACTGAAAAAAAAATACGGCGAGCCGATGGCGAAGAAGATTGCTGCGCGCCTTCAGGCTTTAACGAGCGCCGAGACCCTGGCGGATTTTTGGCCAGCGAAGTCTGGACCAGAACGGTGTCACGAATTGATTGGAGATATGTCTGGAATTTTTTCCATGGACGTGAAGCAGCCGTATCGACTTTTGTTTAAAGACGCGTCCCCCGCGACAGAAGAAACGCAGACTCACGAGGGAAAGGAAAAGTGGCTCCGCATTACCGCAGTTGAAATTCTTGGGATCGAGGACACTCATGGCTGATGAGAGCGCAATGATTTATGTACCAAGTGCGGTCGCGCATCCCGGCGAAACAGTTTCTGAATATCTTGAACATGCTGGTTGGTCGCAGCGAGAGCTGGCGCGACGTACGGGACTCACGCCTAAGACTATCAGTGAAATCTGCAACGGGAAGGCCGCTATTAGCCCGGTTACTGCGTTGACCTTCGAAAAGGTGTTGCAACGGCCAGCTCACTTTTGGCTAAACATGCAGCGCCAATACGATGAGGCTGAGGCTCGTGCGCGCCAGTCGAAAAAGTTTGGCGAATGGCAAAGTTGGGCGAACCGCTTCCCGATCTCCCAAATGAAGCGGTACGGGTGGCTAGAAGGAGAGGCGCGTTCAAACGTTGAGGAGTTACTCGGGTTTTTTGGCGTGTCATCGCCTGATTCTTGGCAGTCCGTGTGGAGCGCGACAAATGTCGCTTATCGTCAAACGCGGAGATTCCGAATCAGTCCTGAGGCGATAGCCGCGTGGGTTCGGGCGACGGAGCTGCAGGCTGCTGAGATCGTGACGGCCGATTTTGACGAAGTTGTTCTCCATGACACGCTTCCGCAACTACGTGCTCTAACGAGAGAGCCTGCTGAACACTTCGTGCCAACGGTGCAAAGATTATGTGCGCTAGCAGGCGTTGCGGTAGTGTGGGTTCCCGAGTTGTCGGAAACGGGGATCAGTGGTTGCGCGCGGTGGGTAAGCGATCGAAAAGCAGTCATTGCTCTCACCCTACGGTATAAGACTGACGATCAGGTGTGGTTTAGCTTCTTTCATGAGATCGCACACATTGTTCTCCATCGGACGCAGTGCCAATTTATCTTGGACAATGCTGATGAAGATCTATTAGACGGCGTTGTTGACGCCCAGATGCAGAAGAAAGAGGAAGAGGCTAATCGGTTTGCGTCGGATACGTTGATACCGCCGGTCCGATTGGAAGAGTTTATTCGTCAGCATGATTTTAGAACTGAGTCCGTTCATGCCTTTGCAGATGCACTGAACATTGGCCCCGGCCTTGTCATCGGCAGATTGCAGAAGGAGGGACTTGTTGAATATCACCAAGGCAACACTTTGAAACACACCTTCGAGTGGGCCTTCGGTGAGGGCAAGGAATAGGTAAATCTTGTTGATGCGCCGGGGATGAGGCGTCATTGATCAACGCTGCTGTATAGGTAGGGTTTGTTCATGAGCTCTTACATTTACATTACATCTAGCGGGTACGATCCTGAACGAGGGAAGCACCTCAGCGATCCTTATCTCGGTAACCCTCCCACCTTCGGAGCATGCATGCCAAACATCCGCAGGCACGTTGTGGAGGGGGATCAGATTTTTGTGGTTTCTGGCAAGGTTAAATCGGTCCCTCAGTATGTGATTGCAGGCTTTGAGGTGGCGGAAACAATTGACGCCATGACGGCCTATAACAGGTTTCCGGAGCTGCGCCTACACGAGCAACCGGACGGTCAGGTCGATGGCAACATCATCGTCACTGATCATGGCACCCAACACCCGTTGGACACTCATAAACCTGAGTCTTTCGAGACGAGGATTCAGAATTACATCGTAGGTCGGGATCCCATCGTGCTGACGACGCCTTACCAAGTCGAGCGAGGGCGCATCGAAACCCTGGACATGCTGAGCGTGATCACCTGATTCGATGTTGTGATATTCAGGTTTAGCGATGGCCATTGTGGTCGATGACCAGGCTGAAGACGCCGTCAGCGAGTTGAAGCTGACGGCGTTGTGCATTTGCGGTGCGTAATGTCAGAAGGGCGGATCGTCGGCGGTGACGTTTCGATCAGGTTCGATGAGGTTGTGACGGGAACGATCGTCGTAGTAGCGGCGAATCTGAGCGCTATAGCGGGACTCGAAGGCGCTGAGGACACTGTGAAGGAAGTCGAGGATTTCGACGGCGGCCTCGTCGGACAGCGGTGGCAGCGCGGTTTCGGAAGGCGAATCGTGTTCGCACATGGGATGTCCTTTAGTGTCGATCAGCGTGGCTCGCGGTTTTACGCCGAGCAGCAGCGGACTCGGGCGGTGCGAACACTTCGAGGTAGAGCTTCTCGTCGAGCTTGGCGAGATCACGCTGGGCGGCCACCGCGAGCAGTTCGGCCGCCATGGTGGTGAGCACGCGGTAGTTGCCGGCAGCGTGATCGCACAAGGTCTGGCGCAGGGGCGGGGTCATGAGGCTCGCGTTGCCGGCAATCCCGAGCAGGTGATTGAGGCAGGCATTGAGCTCTTCGCGGCTGGCGTGTTCGAGGCCGAGCCGGGTGCGGATACGAGAGCCCAGGGGAACGAGCTCTTCGCGACGCAGCTTCTCGATCAGGCGCGCGTCGCCGGCGAGCACCACGCACAGCAGCGGCTGGGAATCGAAGCGTGCGCTGGCGAGCAGGCGCAATTCCGAGAGCACGGCCGGGCGCATCTCCTGCGCTTCGTCGATGAGCAGGCACGCGCGCCGACGAGTAGATCCGAGGTGCTCGATCCAGCGTTCGCGAAGCACCTTGAAGCCACCCCAGCGGTTGTGCGGTTTCAGAGGTACGGCGAACACGTCCCCCATCTCGCGGTAGAAGTCCGCGAGGTTGCTCTGGGGATGGCTGATGATGCCCACGGTGATGTCGGCCAGGCGCGCGAGCCGCTCGGCGAGTAGCCGCAGGGTGACGCTCTTGCCGCTGCCGGGTTCGCCGTGGATCATGGCGAAGCCGCCTTCACCGATCTGGGCGTTCTCGATACGCCAGCAGAAGTTCTCGACCTTGGGTGGCACGTAGATCGCCTCTAGGGGCAGTTCGGGGGAGAAGGGATTGAACTTCAGCCCATACAGAGCGAGCAGTTTCTGGCTCATTGGGGTTCCTTGTCAGGTGGCGGCAGGTACGCCGGGGGCAGTCCGGTGGCGGCATAGTCGGCAAGCAGTTGGCGTAACAGCGGTGCGATGCCCGAGGCTGGCGTGGGCGAGAGGTCGATATCAGGTGAATCGAGCGCGCGGCGCTGGCCGTTGGCGTTGGCAGCCTTGTCCAGCGGCGTCACTGCGCACAGGATGGCGCCGGTGCGTGCATCGATGAGATCGACGCGGGTGAGATCCCAGCGCGCGTAGCGAACCGATACCCGCTCGAGGTGGCGATAGCGCGCGGGGATTTCGAAGCGCTTGCCGGCGAGGCTGACGGTGCCGTCGGAACGACGTTGGCGGCGTACGATCTCGATACGGAAGGCGGCCCGCAGCTCAGCGCTGTCTGGACACGGACGCGTGACATTGGGACCGGCCAGATAGCGCGCCAGCGGCGTGTCGCCGATCTCGGCGTGGTGGGTGCGGTGGTATTCGTGTTCGACCCAGGCCTGGGTCGCCTGGTTGAGCAACTCGAGCGTGAGGGCGTCTTCGCCTTCGAGCATGGCCATCAGACGCCCCTCGACGCGCGCCCAAAACGACTCCTGCTTGGCATTCTGGTAGGGCGAATACGGCAGCGTGGGCTGGTGCACGATGCCCAGGGTGGCGAGCCCCGCGGTGAACTCCTCGGCCAGCATGGCGGCACCGTTGTCGGTCATCAACGCGCGCGGTAGCCCGCGCTTCATGAACGCCTGGCAGAGCCCGTGCACCAGACTCGGGGCGCCCTCGGCGAGCCCCCACTGCAGGTGGCAGAGCAGACGGGAGCGATCGTCGATGCACCCGAACAGCAGTGGTTTTACCCACCTGCCCTCGCGGGTAAGCACCGGGCGCTTGCCGTGGTGGAAGTCCAGATGCCACAGTGCGCCGACGTGTTCGACCTCGAAGCTTCTGACCTCCAGGCGCGCCAGGCGGTCACGGGCGGCGAGTGCGCCGGCGCTCGCGCGGCGGGGCCGGGCTTGGCGGAACATTGCCCGCGCCTTCAGATAGCGCCGGATCGTGGGATACGAAGGCAGCGCCGAAGCGGCGCCGGCGAGGGCCACGCGCAGGTTGTCCACATGCAGTTGCACGGTCCAGCCCGGATGCTCGCGGTACTGGGCGCGCAGCGTCTCGATGAGCAGGGGGCTCAAACTCGGGAAGCGGCCGATGTCGCGGCGCAGCCGGTTTCGCAGTGCCGCCACCGGATCGGGCTTGCGCCGCGCGGCGTAGTACCAGCGCTCCAGCGTGGAGACCCCGAAATGCACGTCCAGTCCGGAGACCGGATGGCGCCAGGTCTTCGCGGCCAGCACGCACAGCGCCTCGTGCAACTGACGCGGCGCCGGAGGTGCTGCGAGTAACGGGCCGATGATCGCGAAGCGCAGCCGTGCCCATCGATCGCGCTTCGGTGGTGCGGTGATCGGGCTCAACACGGTCTCCCGGAGCATCGGCGCCGGCGGCGCCGCTTTGTGGGAGTGAAGGCTACGAGCCCTCGGGCAATGCGGCTACGCGCATCCTCTGCGGGTGATCAGCAACCCTCTTGGAGCGTGATCGGGGCGCCCACCGTAAGAGGCGCGAGAAACATCAGAAAGTGGCGCATCGATTGCATAGGAATTCCGGCGAAGCGCTCCAGTGCACTGCCCGGCAAGCGCTCGATCGTAACGGGCGGCAGGAACCGGCCGCAGGCGCTACTCCACAGCGCTGTCAGCGGGAACTGTCCCTGCCACCATCGGCGCCAGCGCTCCAGCGTGCGCACCGGCACGGCAACCGCCAGCGCCAACTGTGTTGCCGATGCGCTCGCCTCGGCACGCTGCGCCGAGGCGACCACCACCGCCACCGCGAGATACACCCGCCGGCCCAGAAAGCGCACCGACATCGCGGTGGCTCGCTTGCGGCAGCGATTGCAGCAGAAGCTCCACCGCGATTGGAATTGACTGCGCACCTCGGCAAGGCAGCCCCGAGGCTTGCGCGGATAGTCGGCGCGGTGAAGCACGCCGCCGCACGCACAGCCTGCGGTCTTCAGTTCCTCGGCCAGTTCTCGGTCAATGCACAGCAGCAGTCGAAAGAAGTTGGGGTCTTGCAGCAGGGCATGGCACACTTTGGAAGTCTCTGATCTTGGCAGAAAAGAGACTCCCCCAAAGGGCGCGGATGTTCAAGTTCCCCGAGGGGGATCCTTCCCTCAACATCACGATGCTTGACTACAGCAGCGCGTAACACCATCGCGATTGGTGAACGTGCTCACTTGCCCGGGAGATACGAACTTCGTCGTTATAAGTATGCACCACCATCGCTGTTCTGAAGTCCTCCGCGTCGAATATAACGGTTTTATGACCACTCATATATCGCCGAGGCTCGGCCTCCGAAACCGAGTTGTAGAGATACTCCGCTCTGTCCGGCGAGGACAGATAAAGGCTACCCGATGTGAACCGGTAGAGCGTGCGGCTTTCATACTCCCGAAGCCTCAGCGACTTAGGGTCAACATGAATGACGCGGAGTTCCTGACATAAAAGATCAGGAACCGGTGCACTC
>JBKJKJ010000383.1:0-6974 GCA_046597455.1 Burkholderiales bacterium | reverse complement strand
GTGGCGTCGGACGCGCCGACGCCGATCCCGGCACCCGGATTGCCTTTCTCGCTGGTTTTCAGGGCGGAGCCCGGCAAGGAAGACAGCCTGCTTCGGATCGCGTCGGCCTATGAGGCGGCTTCCCGCCGCCGCGTTCCTCCACCTGCTTTCGGGGCGCTGAGGCTGGAGCATGATCGATCCGACGGCTGAAGGCCGATAACGTTACGCCCGCGTCCGTTACCTACGCGTTCTCGTGTGGTTTCGGGCCGTCGGGCGCCGACAAAGAAAGGGGCACCAGGATGTCGTTCGCAAGTTCATTGCGCTTAAGACGCGGCGCCGACAAAGTCAGGGCTGCCGGATGGATCAACGTCATCGCGACGCTGGTCGGGGGCTATTTTTTTCCCGATAAAGTGATGGCCGTGATTGTGGGCTGTCTGTGGATCGTGTTCGTGCTGGCTGTCGTGCAGTTCACGGCGTGGCGCATGGACGTCAAAGCGAATCGAACCGCGAGGGATTGAGTCGCGCAGATCAGGGGATCGTTTGCGCCCCGGCCCACAGCCCACGATGGGCGGACCGCGCGTCTTCCTGCACAGCGTAGAGGGGCGAGCCGGGGACGGCACCGCGGTCGGCCAGCCACGCCATGCCGCGCCTCACCTGCTCGGCATTAGCGTCGGTGCGGTTACAGACGACGCGCGCGAGCAGTCGTCCCTGCGGATCTTTCCCCGCGGCATGAATCTCCGCCACCTCGCCGCCGCATACCTGGATGAGGGACTGGCGCGAGCGGTGCGCATACGGCCTCCCCGCCTCGGGGACCTCGATGGACGTCAGCCGGACCCGCGTGCGTTTCTGACCGACCAGCACATCCAGCATGGCGCCGTCGACCACGTGGAGTACGCGTCCGTGCACGGCCGCAGCCGCGGGCGCATCGAGAGCCGACAACAACGCCCATACGGTGATCGCGCAGGCACACAGGCGCAGCACGCTGTGGCCCATCGGCGTTCCTGCACGGGACAGGAACGGTGGAAGCAGCGGGAATCGCGGCTTGGGCGTCAACCGCTCAACCTTCCCGTCCGAGTTCCTTCTGCAGGTTCCCGATGTTCGTCTGATGAACCCTGATGCGATCTTCGTACGCTTTGACATTCGCGCGAATCGGGTTTTTGTCGCTGGCGACTGGCGTCTGCTTGAGCTCGGCAAGTGCCCCCACCGCCGAGGCGAGCGATTTCTGCTCCTCGGCGAGCTCCCGCTCGAGAATGCGGCGGCGGAACGCATCGCGCTGCTTCTGGCTTTTCGCGTCGACTCGCGGGAAGTTCTCGTGCATGTGCTGCGCGCTCGATTCGGCCGAAGGCGTCGCACGCCAGACGTTCCCCCGCGAAATGGGATGATCGACACAGTGCTTGTTCTGCGCCGACTCGGGCTCGTAGCTGAAAGCCTTGTTCCCGTCGGCGTTGGTACACAGCCACGGCGCGGCCTCGCCAGAGGGCGTGAAGGCCGCTAAAGACGTGATCAAGACCAGCGATGGGACGAGCGACGGGACGCGTGACAGGACGAGCTTCCAGGCGGACTTCCAGTTCATTGACGATCTCCAGGTCATGCTCTGAGACCCGTCCAGAGCAATCCTGGTTCCTTCCCGGCGTCAGGCGTGGGCCCGCATTATGCGCCTTCCGCCGCATCGGGATTCCACTGTCCCTTGCGCATGCGCGTTATCGTGATGCTCGAGAACACGCCGTGCTGCGTAAATGGATCGCCATCGGAGAATGCTTTCGCCTCAGCGCGGCTGTTCGCGTTGACGACGAAAAGGCTGCCGATCGCTTCCTTGCCGTCGTCGGTCTGCGTTGCGCCGGCGAGCACGAGTATGCCTTTCTGGCTTTGCAAGAAAGCCCGATGCGGAAGCAGATGCTCCTCACGAATCGCGGCAGTGTTCGGTTGATCTGCGCAGGAAATGATCCAAAGCATGATTTGTGTCTCCGGTTATTGGGGCGCGTGCGGCACCCGCGGTCGGTGATGGGCGCTGAAGCCCGATGATATTGCATCGCGCGTGTGTCCGTAGGCTCGAGCCGCTGCCAACCTGATCGACTTACGATTTATTACGCGATCGGGACGGCTTGCCCCCGGGTTCGCTGCCGTTCCCGCTCCCGTTGCCGGCGCTGGCGGTATCCTGGAGGCGCGCATCGCGCTCATCGGCGGGTTTCGTCTGCAGGGCGCCCTCCTCCGCGACGCGGCTGGCGGCATCCAGACGCCTGGAGAGCCTGCGCACGTTACCAAGTGAAAGCAGATGGGCGTAGACCCACCCCATGTAGCCATTGCGGAAGACCTCCACGATCCGCGCATCGTCAATTGCGCGCAGCTTCTCTTCGTCGACGACCCAGAGACCTTCGAGCGACTGGCGCTCGGGCTTCCCACCGCGCTGCTGCTCGATCGTGATCACTTTCGAAACCAGCAGTCCGAGCGCGTTCAGGCGCGCCGCGAATTCGCTGGTGCGCTGCATGTCAGCATGGAAGGCGCGGAGGAAATCCAGCACGCGGGTCATATACGTCGACTCCTTGCCGCCTTCGTCGAAAAGCGCCTCGCCCCGCGTTTCGTTCAGGCCGCCGTACGCCTCGTCCACGCACACGGTCAGCACGGATTTATCCTCGCCTTCGGCAAGCACGAACGGGTAGCGGCGAGCGAATGCCGGAACGTATGCGCCCGCTTCCCACATCCCCGCGTCATCGACCATCAGGTTTTCGTCGTTGCGCAGGCCCACCAGTGCGGCGAGCGAAAAAGGCCCGCCTTCGGCACCGACGAAAACGATCGGATAATCGCGTGACGCTTCGGCGAGCTCGGTGCTCGCGAGCAGCACCGCGTTCGTCTTGGCGGCGAACGCGAAATGATTCGCCATCGGCTCGATGCGCAACTTCTGGTGGCGTTCGCGATTCAGGGCAATCGCCCGTTCATAGAAAAGCATGTGCACGTATCCTTTCGCTGTGAGGCCTTACAGGCGGGTGCCCGAGGCTGTTCATCATCCCGTCCCGCACGCCGCAAGACCGATCACGGCGCCGCTACCTCATCACGTCACCCTCTCACCTTGTCACCTTGTCACCTTCTCTCCATCCCCGCCCGCCAGCGCCGTGCGTATCTGCTCCAGCGCCGCCGGATCCTCGATCGTGGTGAGATCGCCCGGATCGCGTTTCTCGGCGAGCGCCTGAATCGAGCGGCGCAGGAGCTTGCCCGAGCGCGTCTTGGGCAGCAGCGAAACGAAGTGCACGCGCACCGGCCGGCCGATCGCACCCAGTTGCCTGTCCACGGTCTCCATCACCGCCTGCTCTTCGAGCGCCCGCCCCTGCGGCGTCTGGATTTTAGCCGCATCCTTCACTACGGCGAATGCCAGCGGCACCTGACCTTTCACGGCGTCCGCGATGCCGACCACGGCGACTTCAGCGATGTTCGCGTGCGCCTGCACCGCCTCTTCGATCTCGCGCGTTCCGAGCCGATGACCGGCGACATTGATGACGTCGTCCGTGCGCCCGAGAATGTAATGGTAGCCTTCGTCATCGCGGATGCCCCAGTCGAATGTCGAGTACACGAGCTTGCCGCCGAAGCTCGTGAAATAGGTGCTGACGAAACGCTCGTCGTCCCCCCACACGGTGCTCATGCAGCCTGGCGGAAGCGGCGGAAATATGGCGACCACGCCTTTTTCGTTTGCGCCCACCTCTTCGCCATCGGACTCGCGCAAAAGCTTCAGATCGTACCCGTACACCGGAAAGCTCGGGCTGCCGTATTTCAACGCCGTGCGCTCCACCCCGTGCACGGCGCTGAGGACCGGCCAACCGGACTCGGTCTGCCAGTAATGATCGATGACGGGCTTGCCGAGCGCTTCGCTCATCCAGCGGTGAGTCGGCTCGTCCAGAGGCTCGCCGGCAAGAAAAAGCTGCCGCAGCGAGGTGAGGTCGTGCTTCTTCAGATACGCCGGATCCTGCTTCTTCAGCACGCGTGCGGCCGTGGGCGAGGAGAACATCACGTTGACCTGGTTGTCCTCGACGATTTTCCACCAGATCGCAGCGTCGGGGCGTATCGGCAGTCCTTCATACATCACGCTCGTCATACCGCGGATCAGCGGCCCGTACACGATGTAGGAGTGCCCGACGACCCAGCCGATGTCGGAGGTGGTAAACATCGTCTCCCCGGGCTCGCCGCAGTAAATCAGTTTCATCGAGCTTGCCAGCGCCACAGCGTAGCCGCCGGTGTCGCGCTGCACGCCTTTCGGGCGCCCGGTGGTACCGGAGGTGTAGAGGATATACGAAGGCTCGCTCGAATCGAGCCAGGCAACGGGTATCTGTGCGTCCATGTGCTGCGCGCGCAATGCCGCGTAGTCGAGGTCGCGCCCCGGCTGCATCTGCAGCTCTTTGTCGATGCCGCGATCGACGAGGATCACCGTGGCCGGCGGATGCACCGCGAGCCGCATGGCTTCGTCGACCAGCGCCTTGTAGGGTATCGCCCGCCCGCCGCGCATGCCCGCGTCGGAAGTGACCATCACCTTCGGGCGCGCGTCGTCGATGCGCGAGGCGAGGCTCACTGACGCGAAGCCGCCGAAGACCACCGAGTGAATCGCGCCGATGCGGGCGCACGCGAGCATTGCGAAAACCGCTTCGGGAATCATCGGCATGTAGATCAGCACGCGATTCCCCCGATCCACGCCCTCACCGCGCAGCACCGCCGCGAAACGGTTTACTTCGGCGTGCAGCTCGGTGTAGGTGTAGGCGCGGTCCTGCCCGGTTTCGGTCGAAATGAAAACGAGCGCTTTCTGATTCCCCCTTTGCGCGAGGTGGCGGTCGACCGCGTTATGGCAAAGGTTGGTCGTGCCGCCGGTGAACCAGCGCGCAAACGGCGGCCTGCTGTAATCGAGCACCTGTTCGAATGGCTGCTGCCAGTCCACGAGCAGCGCCTGCTCTGTCCAGAACGCGTCGCGCTCTTCGATGGAACGCCGGTGGAAATCGCGATACGAGCCCATGTCCACACCTCCTCCAGACTGCATCACCGCATCACTCCCTCACCGCATCACTTCAATTGCACGACAGCCCTGCCGCGCACCTGCCCTTTGATCATCCTGTCGAACTGCACAGGCAGGTCCTCCAGGCTTATCGTCTGCGCTATCGTGTCCAGGTGACGCGGCTTCAGATCGCTCGCCAGACGCGCCCAGACCTTGCGCCTCATGGGCATAGCCGTGAATCCGGAGTCCACGCCGATCAGCCGCACGCCGCGCAAAATGAACGGCAGGACCGTCGTCTTCAACTCGATTCCACCGGCGTTGCCGAAGCTCGCGATGAGCCCGTGGGTGTGCATCGTACGCGTGAGCCAGCCCAACTGGTCGCCACCGACCGAATCGAACGCCGCGGCCCACAGCGAGCGCTCGAGCGGCTTCTTCCCCAGGTCCATCGACTCGCGCGCCAGGACCTCGCTCGCTCCGAGCCCTTTCAGGAAATCGTGCTCGTCCGCTTTTCCGGTCACGGCTGTGACGGCGAACCCGCGTGCGGCGAGCATGTCGATCACCAGGGTTGCAACGCCGCCTGTCGCACCGTTGACCAGCACCTTGCCATTCGCCGGCTCGAGCCCGTTCAGTTCGAGCAGCTCGATCGCGAGACCCGCGGTATAGCCCGCAGTGCCGAGCGCCATCGCCTCGAACAGCGTCAGCCCCGTGGGCAGCGGCACGACCCAGTCGGCGGGCACCCGGCAGTACTGTCCGTATCCGCCGTCGTGCGCCACGCCCACGTCGTAGCTCGTGCAGATGACTTCATCGCCGGGCTGGAAGCGCGAATCGGCCGAGGACACCACCACGCCGGCGGCATCGATGCCGCCGGTGAGCGGATACTTGCGGATGATCTTCCCGCCGGTGCCGGTCCCTGCCAGCGCATCCTTGTAGTTCACGCTGGAATACGCCGTCCTGAAAACAACCTCACCCGGCGAGAGCTCATCGAGGGTGGTATCGACGATGCGCCCGGCGACCGTGTCGTTGTCGTTGTAAATGCGAAAAGCCTTGAACGTCTCCACGTCACCTCCCTCTCTGAACGTTCGCTATTTAACCACCGTAACGGCGCTCGCGGCGTATGCCGGCACCGGCAAAGGAAAGGAGGTCTCGGAGGAAAAGCACTGGTTTCCCTCTGAGGCGTACACCGGGAGGCGTTCTCGAGCAGCTGCCGCAGGCATGGCGCACGTCAAAGGAGGTCTCGGAGGAAAAGCGCCGGTTTTCCTCCGAGGCGTACACCGGGAGGCGTATACCGGGCACCTGCCGTAGGCGCGGCCTACGGCAGGTGGGGCTGCGACAGGTAGTCGCGTGTCTGCATTTCGGTCAGCCTGCTCACCAGCCGCTCGTTCAGCGACGCGTTGAGGTTGGCCTGGAACTTGTCGCCGTCGTCACCGTTTACCACCAGGGCTTCGGGTGGTGCCGCGGCCGACAGGATGAGCTTCACGCGCCTGTCGTAGAACTCGTCGACCAGCCACACGAAACGCCTCAGGACGTCCGCGTCACCGGCCCGGAAACGGGGTACGTCCGACATCAGCACGGTGTGGTAGCGGCGCGCGAGCTCGATGTAATCGGCTTTGCCTCGCGGCCCGTCGCAAAGATCAGCGAAGTCGAACCAGGCCACACCCGGCGCATGGGCGCGCGCGCGGATCACCCGGCCTTCGACCTCGACCTCGGCTCCATTCTCATTCTCAGCGGCCGACTCGTGGCTCGAAATACGCGTGAAGGCACGTGCCAATGCCTCTTCGGCGTCGTCTTCGACATGGTAGATCCCGGCTTTCTCCAGCTCCCGCAGGCGATAGTCCGTGCCGGCATCGACGTTCACGACTTCCAGGTTCTGCTTGATCAGATCGATGGAGGCGAGAAACTGGTTGCGCTGCAGGCCATGCAGGTAAAGCGAGTCGGGCTCGAAATTCGACGTCGTGACTACGACTACGCCCTGCTCGAACAAGCCTTCGAGCAGGCGCTTCATGATCATCGCATCGGTGATATCGGTGAT
>JBKJKJ010000073.1:0-12766 GCA_046597455.1 Burkholderiales bacterium | reverse complement strand
TTGCACCTGGAATGCCTTTCGCAGAGTTGGAGGGTTCGGCCATCTGCCCGGCACTCGCGCACGCAGGTCGAGAAAGTCGTCCTGCATGTTAAGCGTGGCCTCGCTGCGGCGCAATGGATTCGAGTCGGCCGCCCCCTATGCCTGCCCGCCGTTTCGATACATCCACCGGTCCGGGAACTTCGGTAAGATCGGGCGTGATTCTCACGCGCTTCATCTCACGCAACAGGAGAGACCATGCAGAATGAGCAGGCAGGACCCGGCGTCAAAGTTCTCGGCGAGCGGCCGAGTCTCGATCAGCCGGAGCTTCCATCGGGCGCATACGAGTTCGTGATGGAAACCGAAGTCGAGTCGCTGGAAAAGATGCACAAGGTCGCGCGCCACCGCAAATTCGAAATCCACGTCGACGAGCCGGCGCACCTCAAAGGCGACGACAACCATCCGCAACCGTTGATCTACGTCGCTGCCGGGCTCGGTGCCTGACTGCTCACCCAGGTGTCGCGGTACGCGACCATGACCAAAACCCGGATCGCGAAAGCCAGAGTCCGGGTCATCATCCAGTGGTATCTGAAGGGCTCCGTGCTCAAAGGCACGGTGGAAAGCGGGTGCACCGAAGTCCAGACCCATCTCGAAGTCGATTCGGACGATGAACCGCAGAAGATCCGTCACGTCGTCAAGTGTGCCAAGCAGGGCTGCTTCGCAGAGCAGATGGTGGTGAAGCCGGTGCCGCTCGTGAGCACCATGACGATCAATGGGGAAGCTTTCGAGCTTTGAGCCGGCGCACGCGGCTTCGCCACTTCGGCGAGCCGCGCGCCAGGGTGCTGGCAGCAAACAGGCTGCCGCTCGGCGCTCCGGTTCGCTGGGTGGGTCAAACGGGGGAGATGACATGACGGGGTTCGCAGGCATGTTGGGCAGGGAAACGTTGCGTCGCAAGTGTGCCGCGGCCGCTGTTGCGGTTGCGACGGGCGCGATGGCCATCACCAGCGGCGAGGCCTCGGCGCAGGGCGCCTACCCCGTCAGACCGATACGCATGATCGTGCCCTACCCGCCCGGCGCCGGCACCGATTTCACCGCCCGGGAAATCGGCGCGATGTATACGAAGGCGATGGGCCAGCCCGTGGTGGTCGACAACCGGCCCGGCGCGGCGGCCACGCTGGGTCACACCCTGGCAACCAAAGCTCCGCCCGACGGTTACACCCTGCTCCTGGCCACGACCGGAGGCCTCGTGTCGGGCCCCGCGCTCATGGGCTCGAAGATCTCCTACGACCCGCTGAAGGATTTCACGACGATCGGCCTGGCGACATACGTGCCGTATGCGCTGGCGTCGACCAGCGGTCTGCCTGTGAGCAACGTCAAAGAACTGATCGATCTCGCGAAAGGTGCACCGCGCAAGCTCAACATCGCCTCTCCCGGTGTAGGCACACCCAACCACCTCGGCGCAGCACAGCTCATGACGCTCACCGGCATCGAGCTCGTTCACGTTCCTTACAAGGGCAGCGCGCTTGCCATGAACGATCTCATCTCCGGCAACGTGCAGTTGATCATCACGGGATTGATCACGCTGCTGCCGCACCATCGCGCCGGACGGATCAGGATTCTTGGGGTCGGGCATCCGCAGCGGCTGAAAACGTATCCGGATATTCCGACCATCGCGGAAACGGTTCCGGGCTACTACAACACCGGTTGGTGGGGCATTGCGGGACCGGCCGGCATATCGAAAACGACCGTCGAGCGCCTGAACGCGATCATGAACCAGGGTCTGGCGACACCCGAAGAGCTACAGCGCTTCGAAAAAGCCGGCCTCGAAGTCTCCACCACTACGCCGCAGGGCTTTCACGACATGATCAGGTCCGACCTGCAGATGTGGACCAAGCTGATCAAAGCCGCGAAGATCAGCGTGGATGTGCTGCCGTGAGCGGTCTTTCCTGAAAACGTCGATTCAGTTCAGCCACTCATCTGCTGGATGACTCCCTCACGACGGAAACACTTCACGCACGACAGGTTCCATGCGATCGGGAGGCGTTCCGCGAGGAAAAGCACCGATGTATTTGCCTTCCGTGTCGATGATGAACGTAAAGCTCATGTGATCGATGGTGTAGGTCGACGCGCCCGGAAGCTCGACTTTTTCGTAGAAAACCTTATAGGCCGTGGCGACCTTGCGAATCTCGCCGTCGGTCCCCGTCAACGCCACGAAGCGGCGGTCGAAATGCGAGACGTAGCTACGCAGCATGGCCGGCTCGTCGCGGGCAGGATCGAGCGTAACGAATACCGGCTGCACGCGCTCCGCATCGGCGCCCAGCCGCCCCATCAGTTCACCGATCGCGAGCAGATCGGTCGGGCAGACGTCGGGGCAGTACATGAAGCCGAAATAGAGTAGAACGACTTTCCCGCGAAAGTCCGAAAGGCTGACCGCCCTGCCGTGCGGATCTTTGAGGGTAAACGGCCCGCCGATCGGGACCTTGCCCGACATCAGGTCGTTCATGAACTGCGCCGCGTCGGCGCGGCGGCCCGGTTCGGGGCGCGTGTCACGCTCGTGGATGAGTGCCACCGCACTGACGAAGAGTATCGCGGCGACCGACGCCAGCACGCGCCAGCGTCGTCGCGCAACGCCCCGGGTCACCGTGGACCCGGTCCCGTCCGGACTGCCGTGCCGGTAATGAGACGTCCCTTCAGGCCCCGAACTGGAACTCAGTGCCGGTAGTGGACGTCACGACCCGGTCCGGCATCTCATCGCGCAGTGCGGTTAGAAAGCCCGGCCCCGAGCAGTGCAGCGGAATGACCACATCCGGATCGAGCACTTTGAGCTCGGCTACAACGCGCTTCAGATAGTCCGGCTCCGCGGCGAACAGATGGAAGCCTCCCATGATCGCATGTACCTTCTTTACGCCCGAGACATCCATCGCCTGCCGCACCGTGTTGACGATGCCGGCGTGACCGCACGACGAGATGACGACCAGGCCACGATCGACGAGATTGAAGCAGGTGCCATGCTCGTTCAGATGCTCATCGAATGTAGCCTTGCCCCCCGCTTTCGTATTGGCCGCGGGCATGTCGCATCCCTGGCCATTCGTCTTGAAATACTCGACCGGGTTTCCGGGCAGCACTTTTTCGAACGTCCGCCGCTGTATCGTGCCGGTGGTGAAAGCATGTCCGGCCACGACCGTCGGCTGCTCACAGGTGACGACCTTCACCTTGAGTGCATCGAGCTCACGGCGATCGAGCGTGCCCCAATCGGTGAAATGGCCTGGCGTTCCGGCCGTGGCGATTTTGCGCGTGCAGAAGTTGTCTTCGCCGCCAACGTAAAGCGTGAGGTCAGCGGGCAGCTGCGCGCGATGCTTCCTGAGAAAGCCGACGAGACCGCCGAAATGATCGAAGTGCCCGTGACTCACGATCATGCTTTGCGCTTTGGTGCCATCGACCCGCATCAGCTCCATGTTGTTGAGCAGCGCCTCGGGCGTGTAGCCGAAGTCGAGCATGACGGTGCGCGTATCCGCACCGCGGCGCGATTCGAGCGCGAGCGCAAGGCCCCACTCGTTATGCAGCGTTTTGCGGTTGTCGACGGTGCTGACGATACCCGCGCGTTTGACCTTCACCCATTTGTTCGCAACCGCACGCGGGGTGTCGTAGCTGCTGTCGGTCAGCACCTTGACCGTGAGCGTGTCGACAGTCGGCATGCTTCCCGCGCGTGCACCCTGGGCAAAAGGAAAGCGGCTAAAGCCGAGTCCGGCCGTCACCGCTGCGGCGCCGAGGACAAAGCGGCGGCGCGTCAAGCGATCGATCATGTGATTCCCCCTCTGTTTTGCGTGAGACGAGCAGAACGACACCGGTGGTCTGGCTGAAGGAGTGACCACGTCAACCACGACACATGGACACTTACTGCCGGCGGTGGGCTGTGAGAAGACGACCGCGCCTGCGCTCTTTTTACCGGCGAGTGGGTTTATTTTTACCACTGGAGAAAAGCGCCCGCAACCCCAATAAGCCTACGTGACGAGCGCCACCTTCAGCGATGAAGTAGCGACGAACCGAACACGTCGCCTCCACTTTTCGGCAGATCGGCCACGCAAACCGCGGCATCGCAGCTACCGGCATAGATTTGCTAACATCAGCGCTCATACCGGTCTGCAGGAGGCATTGGAGTCGTGAAGATAGAAACCCTGGGTTTTTCCGACGTCGGCTACGACGAAGCGATGCGCCGGGCGCGTGAGTTGATCCCGTTCCTGCGTGAGCAGGCGCCGATATGCGAGGAGGCGCGCACGCTAACGCCCGAAATCATCGGCGCGCTGAATCGTACCGGTCTGCTGCGCTATCTGCAGCCCAAAGTGTGGGGCGGCATGGAGCTGCCTTTCGTCTCCTACTACGACATTCCCGAGATGCTGTCGCGCGGCAACATTTCAGTCGGCTGGGTTGTTGCGAATCTGGCATCGCACCATCGCAATCTCGCGTGGTGGGATCCGAAGGCGCAGGAAGAAGTCTGGGGAAGCAACCCCGACGCCGGCATCGCCTCGGGCATTGCTTTCCAGCAGGGACGCAGCGTGCCGGCAGAAGGCGGCATCCTGCTCACCGGCGAGTGGAACTTCTCATCGGGCACCGATCACTCCGAATGGACGATGCTGGCGAGCATTCTGCGAGAAGGCGATGAGATCGTCGATTACGTCATGTCCCTCGTTCATCGCTCCCAGTACGAAGTCGTCGACGACTGGCACACGCTCGGCATGCGCGCGACGAGCAGCAAGACCATCCGCTGCAAGGACGTATTCGTGCCGGCGCACCGTGCCAATTCGATGTACCTCGCCAAACCCGGTCACGCGTGGCCCGGCCTGCAGGTCCATCGCAACCCGCATTACCGGCTTCCGACCTCGGCGATCGGCGGGCACTGCATCGGCGGGTGCATGGTCGGCAACGCACGCGCGGTACTGGAAACGACCGTCGATCTCGTCAAATCCAAGAGCACCAGCTACACCGGTGCGAAGATGCGGGATTTCCAGACGGTGCAACTGCGCGTGGCTGCAGCGGGTGCGACCATCGATGCGGCCGCGCTGCTCCTGCGCAACGACTGCCTCGAGGCTCAGCGGATCGTCGAGGAAGGCGGCATGCCGGACATCGAGACCAAGCTGCGGTACAAGCGCAATTGCGCGCAAGCAGTGAAATTCTGCGTGGACGCGGTCAATTCGCTCCACGAGATGGCGGGCGCCAACGGCATCTATGACAAATACCCGGTGCAGCGCATGTTCCGCGACATGCGCGCAGCAGCCGGCCATTTCAGTTTCAGCGTCGATGCCCAGCTGCCCGCCTGGGGCTTGGTGACGCTGGGCGGTAATTTCAAAAGCCCGACGCTTTGAGCAGGCGCTTCCCGAAAATAAAAAGCGCGCCGGCATTCCTGCACGGCGCGCTGCCCTGGATCGGGTGATCGATCCTCGTGGAGCGTAACACTAGAACCCGTAGCAATTCACCGGTGAGCGACGGGCCCGCTCCCGAGCGGGCGGCCGTCGCGAACGTTACTCTCGACATCACCGATACAGGCCACTACTTCGCGGGCTCTCCGGCCACGACGTAGGCCCATAGCGCATCGACATCGGCAGGCTTCAGGACATCGCCCCAAGGCGGCATCGCCCGCACACCGTTGGTCACGGAATCGGCAAAGCGCGCAGGATTGTCACGCGGAAAAGTCTTCAGATCGATGGCCCACTCCGGACCGACCATGCGCACCCCGTGACACGCCTGGCAATTGGTGGCGTAGAGTTCTGCGCCCCGCTTGATCTGCTCCGGCGCGAAAACCTTTGCCCCGGGCCCCTGCGCCAGCCCGCTCGCACTGAAGGCCATCAGTGCGAGCGCCATCGCCTTACCTCGTAAACGCGTCATCGCTTCCTGCCCTCGTTACTGCGGCATCAGGGCAAAAGTCCACGCAGCCCCACCGGTCGGAACCTTGCCGGTGACGAACCGGGTCACGACGCTGCCACCCAGCCCAGAGAGCACGGTCACGTATTGCTGGCCCTTGTAGGTATAGGTAATGGGCGGCGCATTGATGCTCGACCCGGTCTTGAACTGCCAGAGCGTCTTACCCGTTTCCTCGTCGAGCGCCATGAACTCGCCCGTGGGTTTGCCGGTGAACAGCAAACCGCTCCCGGTTGCCATGACGCTCGCCGCGTTGGGGATGTCGGTAATGGGGATTTTCCATTTCATCTGCCCCGTCAGCGGATTCATCGCCAGGTGATAGCCGACGACATCGCCCGGCTTGATGACGGGGTTACGCCCCGCGGTCGCGGTGGAAGGCTCGCCCAGTTGCTTGAACGTGTAAGGGACGAATTTCTGGATGCGTGGGAGATCCCACGAGTTCAGATAAACCAGGTTGGTCTTCGGATTGAACGCGAACAGGGTCGCATTCGTTCCGCGCTGCGGATAGACCTCGACCTCTTCCCCGGCTCCCAGGCGTGCGGCAACATCGGTAAGCACCGGACGGCCGGTCTTGAGATCGACGTGAGTTGCCCAGTTCACGCGGGTGAGCGGGTTCGCGGCGATCAGCTTCCCATTGGTGCGATCGATCACATACAGAAAGCCGTTCTTGTTGGCGTTAATGATGACTTTGCGCATCTCTCCACCGACCCGCATGTCGGCGATCACGTTCTCGTTGCTCCCGTCCGCATCGTAAAGATCGTTGGGCGTGAACTGGTAATGCCAGACGATGGCGCCGGTCTTCGGCCGGATCGCCAGCACGCTGTTGGTGTACAGCGCATCGCCGCCACCGCGATACTTCGAATCGTACGGCGCGGCGTTACCCACACCGTAATACACCAGGTCGAGCTGAGGATCGTACGACGCGGGTTGCCAGGTCGATCCGCCGCCCGTCTTCCATGCGTCGGGTGTCGCGTCGGCCGTTTTCGGCCACGTCTCGTGACCGGGCTCGCCCGGCGCGGGTATGGTGTAGGTGCGCCACAGTTCCTTGCCGGTCTCGGGATCCCAGCCGACGATGAAGCCGCGCGTCGCGTTCTCGCCGCCGGTCGTTCCCGTGATGAGCACGCCGTTGGCCACCATCGGCGCGGCAACGCCTTTGTAGCCTTCCTTGTGCTCGGCGAACTTCTGCTTCCAGATCTGCTTGCCAGTCTTCATGTCGAGCGCGAGCAGGTGCGCGTCCAGCGTGGTGCGATAGAGCTTGCCGTTATAAATCGTCGCGGCCCCGCGCATGATCGGCCCGGCGCTCGCGATGCGCAGCACCGCACGATCGTATTCGACCGGGGTTCGCCAGAGCTGCCGGCCGGTTGCGACGTCGAGGGCGAAAGTCCACGTGCCGTTCACGATGTACATCACGCCGTTGTAGATCGTCGGCTGCGCCAGCTCCCCCGTCTCGCTCATGAGGTTCGTGCTCCAGACCGGGACGAGCCGTTTGACGTTTCCTTTGTTGATCTGCTCCAGCGGGCTGTACATCGGGATGCCGTAGCCCATCCCGAAAGTCAGTACGTTCTCGGTGTTCTTGCCGTCGTTCAGCAGTTCCTGTGCGGTTTGAGCCGCTGCCAGCCCGCACCACGAACAAATCGTTGCCACCAGTAGCTTCTTCATTGATTTCTTCATTGTCGCCCCTTTGGTTCCTGCGAAAAATATTTTCGGTCGGCTTTTCGATCGCCTCGGCCGGCGGCGGAAACGTCTACACGCAACCGCGGGCCGGGTGACGTTCACCCTCTGGACAACTGGGTGACTGCCGGCGCGCCCGCACCGGATTATCCCGTGCGAAACACCGTTCGAGTATAAGTGATCGGCGGCGGGTTAACAGCGGCCCCTGTCGTGCACCGCCCGGACGGCTGGCAAAAACCGTTTACGAGCGTGACCTGCCGCGCCGGGGTTAAACTGATGGATCACCTCTGGAGGAGACTGCCATGATCGACATGCATGCCCACTGGAAACCCGCTGAGCTCGCCGATGCCCTGCGCGCCCGGACCCGCGAACCGCGCATCGTGCGCAACGACGACGGCGTCGAAGTCATGAAGGTCCGTGGCGGCGAGGAGCCGCTCGCCAATGCGTTCGACGACGCGGACGCCTATCTGGCCCGGATGGACCGCCTGGGTGTGAGCATGAGCGTGCTGTCGCTGCTCGGCACGTGCTGCTGGATCGAGTCCCAGCCGCTGGAGGTCTCCGTCCCGCTGTGCCGGTCGGTCAACGACCGGCTCTCCGAAATCTGCCAGGCACACGAAGGCCGCTTCACCGCCCACGCGGCGCTGCCGCTGGTGGACATTGCTGCCGCCGCCGCGGAGCTCGACCGCGCGTTGGGGCTGCCCGGCATGGTCGGCGCACAGCTGCCGGCGAACGGATTCCTCACCAGCAAGCACGCCGAAAAAATGCGCCCGCTTCTCGATGTTGCGAACCGCCATCACGCTTTCCTGTTCATCCATCACGGCCCGCTGCCGGGCGACGCCTTCCCGAAGGTCTCGGCCGACACCGATAACGCGCGCCGCCGCAACGGCACGCTCGACATGCAGGCAAGCCTGTCCTCGGCAATGATGACGCTGTGCCTCACCGACTTCCTCGCGCCCTACCCGGATGTGGTGATCTACCTCCACAACCTGGGCGGCAACATCCCGTACGAAGTCGAGCGCATGGACCACCGCTGCCTGCTCGATACGCCGAAGGAAGAGCTGCCGTCGGCGCGCTTCCGGCGTGCGAAGGTGTACGTGGATTGCAACTCATTCGGTCCGCGCGCGATCGAGGCCGCAGTGCAGCTGTACGGCGCCCAGCGGGTGGTATGCGGCACCGACGGCACCGAGTTCGGGGTGAACTGGACCCGAAAAGCGCTGGAGGAGGCGCAGATCGGCGAGGCGGCGCGGGAAAAAATCCTGCACGGCAATGCCGCCGCAATGCTGTTGCGCTTCGCGACGATCTCGCAGCGGGAGAAAGCCGCCGCATAACCTCGTGTACCCCACCGGGAGAACAGCATGGCACGCGAAAACTTCCTGATCATGGACAGCGACATGCACTTCAACGAGCCCGATGACCTCTGGGCCCGTTATCTCGATGAGCCCTATCGGGCGAACCCGCCGCGATTTTTCGGGGGACAGAAGGAAGCGCTGACCCCGAGCGCAGAGGACAAGGGCAGCGCCGACTCGATCCGGACCATGGAAGTTCAGGGTCTGACGATTCCGGCGTTCGCCGCGGCGCAGGGGCCGGCCGCTTCCGGCCGTGAGCTGAGGCGGCGCAGCCGCGCACGTCATCCGCATTTCAGCATCGCGAAAGCGCGCGGATTCGATTCCGCCTCGACCCTGACGGCAATGGATATCGAAGGCATCGACGTTGCCGTGATGTACGGCACGCGCGGGCGGCAGATCCTGTGTCACGACGATCTCGCGCCGGACTATGCGGCGGCATTGGCACGCGCATACAACAACTGGGCCGCCGATTATTGCAAAGGCGATCCGCAGCGCCTCAAATTCGCCGCGCAGATTGCCATGCACGACGTGGGCATGGCGGTCGAGGAAGCGCGCCGGTGCGTCGAGAAGCTCGGTGCCGTCGCGGTCATCGGCACGCCGAACCCGGTCAACGGCCAGCATCTGCACGACGAAGCGTGCGAACCCTTATGGGCCGAGCTCGAACGGCTCGACGTGCCGATCGGTTTCCATCCGACCGGCAACTCATCGCTCAAGGACGATGCCGGACAGCGTTATGTCGGCCACGCCAATTTCCAGCCGATGGCCCACGCCATTCGTAACCCGGTCGAGCTGATGGGCGCAATCGCCAGCATGACCACCGGCGGCATACTCGAACGCCATCCGAAGCTGCGCTGCGCGTTTCTTGAGGGCACGGCGGGCTGGGTGTACTGGTGGCTGTGGCGGCTCGACGATCAGTGGGAGAAGTACGGCCCCGGCTGCGAGTTTCAACTGACGATGCCGCCGAGCGAATACTTCAAGCGCCAGTGCTACATCGCGCTCGATGTCGATGAAGAGCCGGCCGTCGACGTCATCAACAAAATGGGCGCGGACTACTTCGTCGTGTCGAGCGACTACCCGCATTCCGACGGCGCCTTCCCCGAAGCCGTAGAGCAGTTCCTCGGACTGGCGCTGAACGACGAGCAGCGTCGCAAGATCCTGTGGGACAACTGCGCGCGGCTTTACCGCAACGCCTCGCCTGCGGCGGCGCTGACCCGGGATTCCGAAGCGGTTTCTGCGGCGTGAGAACCCTGCGTCGGCCCTGACCGGCATGATTCCGGTCAGGGCGGCGCGAGCCCGAAGAAGCGAAAAGCTTTAACACGGAGGAATGAGTACAACGCACATCGCGTGATCAACGGATACTACGCCCTACCTACGCCGACGGCGCCCCCGCTCATAGACGCCGCTTTTCTCTTTAATCCTCTGTGTCCTCTGTGTCCTCCGTGTCAAGGCTTTGACTGGACTCCCTGTCGTTGGCGGTTCGAGGTAGAAAACAAAAAGAGAGCACCCGTTTTTCCAAAGACGCAACGCTAGTTCGGCTGCAGTCCGATCGCCTTCACGACCTTTGCCCATTTCTCGATCTCGTGGGCATAGATCTTCGCGAACTCATCCTGCGTGCTTCCGACCGCATCCAGTCCCTGGCCGAGCAAGACCTTGCGCGTATCCGGCTCGAGCAGGATACGCGAGACGGTTTCCTGAAGCTTCACGGCGATGCCCCTGTCCGTGCCGCCAGGCAGGAACAAGGCGTACCAGTTGTCGACTGCGAAGCCCGGCACGCCGGCCTCGGCGACGGTCGGAAATTCGGGCAATGCCGGCGTGCGCTTCGCACCCACCACAGCCAGCGCTCGAAGCTTGCCCGTCGTGAACATCGGCCGGGTAGAGATGACGCTCGCCACGGTCGCCGAGATGCGGCCACCCACGACGTCGGTGATGCTGGGTGCCGTGCCCTTGTAGGGCACGTGCGTCATCGTAACGCCGGTCATCTGTGTAAAAAGCGCCATGGCCAGATGCTGCCCGGAGCCCTGGCCCGAGGATGAGTAGAACAGCTCGCCCGGTCTCGCTTTGGCGAAGGCGATCAGTTCCTTCACATTCTTCACAGGCAGTGAAGGATGCACCACCATCACGCCCGGCGAATTGACCGCGAGTGTGACAGGCAGCAGGTCTTTGGCGGGATCGTAGGACAGCTTCATGATGCTCGGCGTGATGGTGATTCCCGCCGACGTCACCAGGAGGGTGTAGCCGTCGGGGGCTGCCCGCGCCACGGTCTCCGCGGCGATCGCCCCGCCCGCGCCCGGACGATTGTCGGCCACCACCGGTTGGCCCCACGCCTGGCTCAACTTCTGGCCGATGAAGCGGCCCGTCGTATCGACGCCCCCGCCCGGAGCGAGCGCGATGACCATGCGTATGGTTTTGGTGGGATAAGCCGTCTGCGCCTGCGCCACGCCAGCGGCCCACGCGCCCGCCGACAGCAACAGCAATGCTTTACAACTCCTCGCAACGAAAGTGTTCATTGATTTCCTCGATATTGTCGTTGTCGCGCGCTGCATGCGTGCCGCGCGCGTGAGCAGTATAGCGGCCTTGCGCGCACGCGGATGCGCAGGTGACGCGTCACAGCCTCCCCGGCGGCGCCGGGCCACCATTTTTCGGTTAGCATGGCTGCCGAACAGGACCAATTCCAACGGAGAAGAACATGGGTAATGAAGAAGTCGGCGTGAGCATCGAGGGCCATGTCGCAACGGTCGAGATCAGGCGTCCCCCGAATAACTTTCTCGACGTCGATCTGATCGCCAGTCTGGCATCGGTGCTGGAGGCGCTCGACGACGAAAGCAACGTGCGCAGCATCGTTCTGGCGGCAGCGGGCAAGCACTTCTGCGCCGGGGCGAACCTGAAAAAACGCGTCGACGACGAAGCCGCGGGCAAGCCGCAGGCGGCGCGACCGCGGCATCTGTATCACGAAGCGCAGCGCCTCGTGCAGACCCGCAAGCCCATCGTCGCGGCGGTGCACGGCAGCGCGATCGGCGCCGGGCTCGGGCTCGCGCTGGTCGCAGATTTTCGCGTGACGTGCAAGGAAGCGAGGCTGGCCGCGAATTTCACCGCGCTCGGTTATCACCCGGGCTTCGGCATGACGGTCACGCTGCCGCGGGTCGTCGGACATCAGCGCGCCAAATGGCTGTTCCTGACGGGCAAGCGCATTCCCGGCGATGAAGCCTATGCGATGGGGCTGGCCGACCGGCTCGTCGCCCAGGATGACGTGCGCAAGGCCGCGCAGGAGATGGCCGCGGAGCTCGCCAAATCCAGTCCGCTGGGCGCGCAAGCGGCCCGCGAGACGCTCAACCTCGAGCTCATTCCCGCGTTTCGCACCGCGACCGAGCGCGAGATGTTCGAGCAGTCGATCCTGCGCGAGACGAACGATTTCAAGGAAGGCGTAAAAGCCGGTTTCGATCGCCGGGACCCGGTGTTTACGGGTACGTAGGCGCGCAGATGCGGCGGTGCGCGGCCCGCCACCGTCCGCGTTTTCCCCGCTGAGTGTAAGCCTGGCGCTAACTCGGCCGGTGTGCGCGGCCCGGCTCAGTCGATCGTGATGCCTGCCTGCCGGCCTATGCGCGCTATGCGTTCGCGATCGGCTTTGACGAAGGCCGCGAATTCGGCCGGTGTATCCGCATGGGGTGTGGCGCCCTGCTTCGCGAACTGCTCGCGCACCTGAGCCGTCTTCAGCGCCTTCACGATTTCGGTGTGCAGCGTGCTCACGACGCCCGCCGGCGTTTTCGCGGGCACGGCCACTCCGCTCCACTGCGTAATCTCGTATCCCGGCAGGACCTCGGCGACTGTCGCGAGCTCGGGCAGAAGCGGGTCGCGCTTCGCGC
>JBKJKJ010000616.1:0-3427 GCA_046597455.1 Burkholderiales bacterium | reverse complement strand
GATATCCTGCCACCTCGCGACAAGCGCGATGGGACCAATAGCCCGGCTTGACCGCGCAAATTTAACGAATGCTGAACCCGACGCTCGAAAGCGCGCCCACAGCGCAACGTCTGTTTGAGTGGCCGGCTCTTTCCAGCGTCGGATGCCCGTATCTGGCGTATAAATTGCTTCCTGCAGCGCGAATGAGAGGATGAGCGTTGGCCAGCACCCCTACCCATGAGGAAATCGAGGCGGCGCGAGCGGGCGATGCGGGCGCGCTGGAGCATCTCCTGGCACGCTCACGCCAGGACCTGCGGCGTTACGCTGAATACCACTGTGGCATCAACGACATCGAGGATGCCGTCCAGGAAAGCCTGATGTTGATCGCGCGCAAAATCGGCGACCTTCGCGCCATCGAGGCCTACGCCTCATGGTTGTTCCGTATCGTCAAGCGCGAATGCTATAGGCTCAAGCGCGCACTGCGGCATCTGGTGCTGCAACCGATATTTGACGAGATTGACGGGCCACACTATCCCGCTCCCAGCGGCCTGCTGCGCGACGTCTCCGCAGCCCTGGCACGTTTGCCGACGCATTACCGCGAAATCTTGCTGCTGCGTGACCTCGAAGGCCGCACGATCGCCGAGATCAGTGGGCAGCTCGGCCTGCACACCGAAGCGGCCAAGGCGCGCCTGCATCGCGCCCGCCAGCTGGCGCGCGAATACCTTTCCCCGGACCCTCATTTCCCTGCGTAGGAGCGGGCCATGCCCGCGATACCACAACGCGATTTGGCTTCGCGGGAATTGCCCACTCCTACAAGAAAGATCTCGTTTGGTCGTGCGTAGGCCATAAGTGCGCTCTGCTACGCTTGCACGATGACCCAGGTCGACCCCACTGCTCCCGACGCACCGACATTTCGCAAGATGTCGGAGCGCTTCCGCGGCTTCCTGCCAGTGGTGGTGGATGTCGAAACTGGCGGCTTCGACTGGAACCGGCACGCGTTGCTGGAAATCGCCGCGATCCCGGTCGAGCTCGACACCGCAGGCCGCTTCGTTCCCGGTGAAGTCGCCTGCGTCCACCTCGATCCGGCGCCGGGCCTGGAGATCGATCCGAAGTCGCTGGAAATTACCCGTATCGATATCGGTCATCCCTTCCGCATGGCCAAGCCGGAGAAGGAAGCGCTCGACCATATCTTCGCCGCCGTGCGCGTGGCGGTGCGCCGGCACGGTTGCCAGCGCGATCCTGGTCGGGCACAACGCGCATTTCGATCTCAACTTCCTCAACGCCGCCGTCGCGCGCGTCGAACACAAGCGCAATCCGTTCCATCCCTTCAGCGTGTTCGACACGGTGTCCCTGGCCGGCATCGCCTACGGACAAACCGTGCTCGGCCGCGCAATGCAGGCCGCCGGCCTGGCCTGGAACGGCGAGGAAGCGCACTCCGCGGTCTACGATGCCGAGCGCACAGCGGAGCTGTTCTGCAAGATCGCGAATGTGTGGCAACCGCAGCCGGCAGAATGATTTTTCTTGTCGTCATTCCCGCGAAGGCGGGGCTTCAGCAGCCGAACGGCTGATCATCCAGTGCCTTCTGGCTTTTTTGGTCGAACCCACCACATCAAAATGGATCCCAGCTTTCGTTGGGATGACTAGCAATGATAAAGACGCTGGATTGCCACCTACGCCGAAATGACGAGCTAAAGAGCTGCCCGCCGTGCCTTGAACGAACGTGCAATCCCATATCCGCTGATCAACACCCACGTCAGCTCCAGCAGGAACACAGACACGTTGAACGTGCCCAGCAGCGACACCAGCACACCTCCGGCGCCGAACAGGTTGAGCAGCTGGTAGACAATCCCAGTGCCGGACAAGCGCCCGGTCTGCAGCAGAAGAAACGCCGCTACCGTCATCAGCATCCCGGCCAAGCCGACCCAGTCGTACCACGCAAGATTCATTCACACTCCAAATGTAGGATGGGTTGAGCCGAAGGCGATACCCATCGCACTGCCACACGGATTGATGGGTATCGCTGCGCTCAACCCATCCTACGATCGCGAGCGCTGGCGCACCGCCTCGAACAAGGTCACACCGGTGGCGACCGAGACGTTCAAACTCTCCGTGTCGCCCGGCATCGGAATCTTCACCAGCTGGTCGCAGTGCTCGCGTGTCAGCCGGCGCAAGCCGTCGGCCTCTCCGCCGAGGACCAGCGCAACGTTCCCGCGCAGGTCGATCGCGTACAACGATGCAGTCGCTTCGCCCGCCAGCCCGTAGAGCCACACGCCCAATTGCTGCAAATCGCGCATGCAGCGCGCCAGGTTGGTCACGCGAATCACCGGGATGCTGTCGGCGGCACCGGCCGAGGTCTTGCGCACCGTGGCGTTGACCTGAACCGCCTTGTCCTTGGGGATGACGACCGCGGTGACGCTGGCGGCAGCCGCGCTGCGCAGGCAGGCGCCGAGGTTGTGCGGGTCCTGCACGCCGTCGAGGACCAGCAGCAGCGCGCGGCCGTTGGCGGCTTCGACCAGCGCCGGCAGCTCGTGCTCGTCCCACGTCTTCGCCGCCGCATAACGGGCGACCGCACCCTGATGGCGCAGGCCGCCGCCGACGCCATCGAGCGCCTGCTGCGTGACACGACGCACGTCGATGCCCATGCGCCGCGCATTACCTTCGATCTCGACGATGCGAGGGTTCTTCGCGCCGGCCTCGAGCAGCACTTCGCGCACGTTGTCGGCGTCATGTTCGATCGCTGCGGTAACGGCGTTGATACCGGCGATCCACTGGCTGTCTTTGCTCATGTGGGTATTTTGCCTGAGTCGCCCTGCGGGAGCGCGAGATGCCCTCGCCCCGCACAGCGAAGCAGGGTGAGGGGTGCGTCTCGGGTCCGCGCCAACAGCGGCACCCCTCATCCGCCCTTCGGGCAGCTTCCCCCCGCGATGCGGGGAGAAGGACCTCAGTACTTCGCCTTCTTGCGCTTCACCGGTTGCCCACGGGGCGGCAGGGGCGCGGAGCTGTCGCGCTCCTCGACCAGCCGGAAGTCGATCTTGCGCTCCTCCAGGCTGGCCTTGAGCACCACGATGCGGGCGCGGTCACCGAGCCGGAACACGCCGCCCGCACGTTCACCGCTCAGCGTCTTGCGGATCGGGTCGAAGTGGTAGTAATCATTCGGCAGCTGAGTGACGTGCACCAGGCCATTGACTTTGGAGTCGTCCAACTCGACGAACAGGCCGAAGCTGGTGACGCCGCTGATGGTGCCCTCGAACTCGCTGCCCACGTGCTGTTCCATCCACGCTGCGCGATAGCGGTCGTCGACTTCGCGCTGCGCCTCGTCGGCGCGGCGCGAGCGCTCCGAGCACTGCTGCGACAGGGCCGCCATGGCGTGGTTCGAATACAGGTACGACGCGGCGGCGCCACCGGCCAGCGCATGCTTGATCGCGCGGTGCACCAGCAGGTCGGGATA
>JBKJKJ010000615.1:0-31947 GCA_046597455.1 Burkholderiales bacterium | reverse complement strand
CCAGCGCATCGAGCGCTTGAGCGACTCCATGCGCTGGGACGAAGACACGTTCGGGCGCGAATACGATCTCGACATTTACATGATCGTCGCGGTGGGCGACTTCAACATGGGCGCGATGGAGAACAAGGGCCTCAACATTTTCAACACCAAGTACGTGCTGGCCCGGCCCGATACGGCCACCGACATCGATTTCCAGAACATCGATGCCGTGGTCGCGCACGAGTATTTCCACAACTGGACGGGCAACCGCGTCACCTGCCGCGACTGGTTTCAGCTTTCGCTGAAGGAAGGCCTTACGGTTTTCCGCGATCACGAATTCACTGCCGACATGTATTCGCGTGCGGTTCAGCGCATCCGGGATGTGCGCAGCCTGCGCGCGCGCCAGTTCCCCGAGGATGCCAGTCCGATGGCGCATCCGGTGCGGCCCCAGTCGTACCAGGAAATCAGCAACTTCTACACGGCAACCGTTTACGAGAAAGGCGCCGAGGTCGTGCGCATGATCCACACCCTCATTGGGGCGAAACACTTTCGCAAGGGCATGGACCTGTACTTCGAGCGCCATGACGGCCAGGCCGTGACGACCGGTGATTTCGCGCAAGCCATGGCCGATGCGTCGGGCGTCGACCTCACGCAGTTCAAGCGCTGGTACGACCAGGCCGGCACCCCGACGCTCGAGGTCACCGACGCGTACGATTCCGCGGCGCAGCGCTATACCCTGACCGTGCGCCAGTCATGCCCGCCGACCCCGGGCCAGCCAGAGAAAGCGCCTTTCCACATCCCGCTGGCGCTGGGGCTGGTCGGGCCGGGCGGCGCCGACATCCCGCTGCGGCTCGAAGGCGAGCAACCACCGCAGTCCACCACGCGCGTGTTGTCGCTGAGGCAAGCAGAGGAGCGCTTCACTTTCATCGACGTGCCGGCAAAGCCGGTGCCTTCGCTCGCCCGTAATTTCTCTGCGCCCGTGATCGTGAAGTACGACTACGACGAGGGCAGCCTCACGCATCTGATGGCGCACGATACCGACGCGTTCAATCGATGGGAAGCCGGCCAGCGACTGGCGACGCTGCTAATGTTGAGAGGCGTCGACGACGTGCGCGCCGGGCGTACATTTCGCGTGCCTGAAGGTTTCGCCGGGGCTTTCGGGCGTGTCCTGGCGAGCGCGCAATCCGATCCGAGTTTCGCGGCCGAAGCGCTCACCCTGCCGTCGGAAACTTTCCTCGCCGAACAGATGGATGTGGTCGATCCCGACGCGATCCACGCCGTGCGCACTCGCATCGCCCGCGGAATCGGCGAAACGCTGGGAGACGAGCTGCTCGCCGCGTATCACGCCAATGCCATCACGGGCGCTTACAGCCCGGACGCCGCTTCCGCCGGCAAGCGGGCGCTGCGCAACCTGTGTCTCGCCTACCTGATGGAGACCCAAACGCAAACGGCGTGCGATCTCGCCTACGCCCAGTTCGACGCCGCCGACAACATGACCGATGCCGGCGCGGCGCTGGGCGTGCTGGCGGACTTCGACTGCGCGGAGCGCACCCGCGCGCTGGAGGCGTTCTACGCGCGCTGGCAGGACGAGCCGCTCGTCGTGGACAAATGGCTGCGCGTGCAGGCCATGTCGCGCCTGCCCGGCACGCTCGACGAAGTGAAGCGCATCACGGCGCACCCGGCGTTCTCGATTCGCAACCCGAACAAGGTGTACGCGCTGATCGGCGGGTTCAGCATGGGCAACCACGTCCGGTTCCATGCGGCAGACGGCAGCGGCTACGCGTTTCTCGCCGACCAGGTCATTGCGCTCGACAAGCTCAACCCCCAGGTCGCGGCCCGCATGGCCCGCAGCTTCGACCGCTGGAAGAAGTTCGACGCAGGGCGCCAGGTCCATGCCCGCACCGCACTCGAACGCATACGCGACACGACCGGGCTTTCGAGGGACGTGGGTGAGATCGTCACGAAAGGCCTGCAGTAGACTAAGCAACCGCGACCTGAGCAGCCGCGCAGTGTCTCGATGACCCGGCGCCGTGACGACGGGTGATGCGTGAGGACGACACGGTACTTCCGGTGAGCGGCAACCCCCCGCCAAGCAGCGCAGGGGCTACCGCTCAGGCTTGCGCCGCCGAGCGCGTCTTCAGCGCCAGCTCCTCAGCCACCGCCTGCTCGATGACGGTGCCTCTGAAGAAATCCGGGTTGCTGCCGGTGTGCAGGCGCGCCGCATTGGTGAACATGAATTCACGGAAGTCCTGCGACGTGACGTGGCCTTTCTCCACCATTTCGAATGCTTCGGGGACCACGTCCTGGAAATCGGGCACGTCGAAATGCGTGAAGTCGGAGCTGAAGACCGGCCGCAGTCGCACGCCCATACGCGGGTCGAAAGCCCACATGGTCGCGCGGTCGTCCGCCTCGCAGCCGAAGTAGAAGTTGCGGGAGAAAACGGCCCGCACGTCATCTTTCGAGTTGATTCCCGCCGCTTCGAAATCGTCCGTGACATGCTCGGGGCGCCCGAGCTCCTCCAGGCTGCACTCCGGGCGGAACGCGTCCAGGTTACCCATGATCGCGTCGGCGCTGGCTTTCAGTCTCTCGTCTCCATAACGGCCAATGAGCCGATGCAACTCGGCCACATCGGTTGTGTTCGGGTACTGCAGATCGGCGCGGCGGCGCTTCTCCCAGTGCTCGATCAGGTCGCCATACATCTGACACGCCCAGCTCACGCCGCCTTCCATGAACCCGAAGTTCAGGCTGGGGTGGCGCCGAACGACACCGCCGAGGAAAACGCCACGCGCGAAAGCGTGGTTGGCTTCGGCGAAGTGCCCGACGTGGTTGAACGTGAAGTTGCTGATCGAGCCGCGATCCGACCAGCGCGTGCTGCCCGAGTGCTGGGTCACGGCCACGCCCAGATCGACGCATCGCTTAAAGAAAGGGTCGTAGTCGTAAGGGCTGTCGAGGGCGATGTTGTCGCAGTAGAAAGCGGCTTTCTGCGGATCGACGCCTTCCGACGCGCCCGGAATGAGGCGCTCCTGGTTGCCGCGCAGCATGATCGCCTTGAAACCCCGTTGCCCGACCGCGTACTCCAGCTCCTGGATCGCCGATTCCGGAGTGCGGGCAGGCATGATAGCCACCGGCGCAAACCGTTCGGCAAACGGCGCGAACATGTCAGCGGTCATCATGTTGTAAGCACGCGCCGCGGCCCGGCTCAAGTCGTCCTCCGCTATGGCGTTGAGGGTGAGCCCGAAGCTCGGATAAATCACGGCGAAGTCGATTCCCAATTCCGGCAGGCGCTCGTTCAGCAGCGCCGGAAGCAACGCGGTTGCCTTGTCGAACGTATTGCTCGTCACACCCCACCAGATGAACCGGCGCAGACGATTGTGCTGGCGTTCCTGAGCGGTTGCCCGGTACCACGCGTCGCCGCGTCGCCACATCGCTCTCATCCGGTCGACACACCCGGGGCCGCCCACTTCGCCGAGATACTCGAGGAATACCGGAATGGGCTCCATCCAGTGGCCGTCGCCGTCGATCACCGGGTGATTCAGCTCCGCGTGGATCTGCGCTGCTCGATGTGCCATGGCCACCCCCTCACGTCGTGGTTGAAATCCAGGAAGCTTCAGTTCGCTTTCGCCCCCGACTGCGCGATGATCCGGGCGGAAACCTCGGCGTCCTTGCGCAGGAAATCGGCGAAAGCAGCGGGCGTGCCGCCGATCAGCTCGTAGTCCGGCAGCGAATCGGCGAACGCCTTGCTTTTCGTCGCGGCAGCGATTTCCTGCGCCAGCCGCGTCACGATTGCGGTCGGCGTTTTCGCCGGCGCGAGCACGCCGTACCAGCTTGCGATCTCATAACCGGCATAGCCGCTCTCGGCGATCGTGGGCACCGCGGGCAACGGCGCAATACGCTTGGCCGTAGTGACGCCGAGCGCCTTGATCGCCCCGCTGCGCACGTGCGGGATCGTGGTGGGGGCGGAACCGAAAACGATCTGGACGTGATTGCCGAGCACGGCGACCACATACTCCGAGGCGCCTTTATAAGGCACATGCACGAGCTCGATGCCGGCCATCGATGCGAACAGTGCGCTCGCGAGATGCACCGGCGTGCCCGCCCCTGGCGTGGCGTAGTTGAGCTTGCCCGGTGAGGCTCTGGCCAGCGCAACCAGCTCTTTGATACTCGACGCGGGGACGGAGCGATGAACGACGAGCACATGAGGCAACAGCGCGACCAGACTGACGGGCGAGAAATCGGCAGGGGAGATCGTGCCCTGTCCCTCTTTCACCATCGCCGGAAGCGCGGTAAGGGTGTTGATCTGCATGAGCAGGGTGTAGCCGTCGGGCCGCGCTTTCGCGACGATCTCGGAGCCGATCACGGTATTGCCGCCGGCGCGATTGTCGACGATGACGTTCTGCCCGAAGGCTTGGCTCAGGTGCTGTCCGAGCGCGCGGGCGATGATGTCGGTCCCGCCGCCCGGTGTGAAGGGGACGACGATCCGGATCGGACGCACGGGGTAGTCGGCCCCGATTACGGCCGCCGATGCCATCATGGCCGTGACACACATCACGGCGAACAGTGTGTGAAATCCGCCAAGCAGCAAGCGCATCGCGGCCATCCCGTGCCTCCTCCCGCGTCGATGCAGGCATTGTACGTCGAGCGACGGCGTCTTTCGTTCCCGCACGACGCGTTGCCGCTGCGCAGGCGCGGCGGCGCAAAGGGTCAGCTTCGGGTCACGCCGTCTATCGGGAACGGCTGGCCGTTCACCACAATCGTGCTGTTCAGCGGCACCGGCTGCGTGATCAGACCTTCGGCGAAACAACCGGCCTTCGCATTACGCAGGAGGTGCTGGAGCTTGTCGGCGGGCGCGTCGCTTTCGATTGTAAGATCGGTATCGACACCTTCCCATCGGTTGAATACGGTACCTTTCAGCACGGAGCCGCCGAGGAACCGGCGAAGCTTCACCTTGCAGCGTGCCCCGGTGACCGTCATCTTCATCATGTGCGCGTACCGCGCAACCTGGGTGAGTAGTCAGAAACCGATCGACATGGCGAGATAGGTCATCGGCGACGGATAGGTATCCGTGCCGCCGATGCGTGCAGGCTCGTCGCTCAATACCTCGAACTTGCCCGCCTTACCGCGCTTCAGATGCATCTCGCCCGCGATCGTTTCGGTGAGAACTTCGGTGTCGCTGCTGATTCCCTGCGCGGGAAGCTCCGGCTTGTCGATCACGCGCTGACCCACCTGACTGGAGAGGTCGTTGTTGTCGAGCGGTTTTTCCATGGATCCTCCTGTAGTTGACACAAGCGTCGCCCGCTCCCGTCGCGGACGGATGCAGGCGAACAGTTGAATTTATAGCACGGCCCTCGCGCAACAGCCGGCCTGAGCCGCGCCCGGCGCCCGAGTCCTCCGGGAATTCTCGGGCGACATCTCAGGCTTTCCGCAGCGGCTTGTCGGGGTGATCCGCGCTCATCAATCCGCGAAACGTCAGCACGGGAATCGATGCGCGGTGCAGCACCCGGCTCGCCTCGTTACCCATGACGAGCGACACCAGGCCCTTGCGATACCGGGCGGTCATGACGATGAGGTCACAGCCGCGCTCGTTGGCGGTATCGACGATAGCGTCGTATGGATGCTGGCCTTTTGCGATCAAGGTCTCGCACGCCACGCCGGCGTCATCAGCCGTGCGCTGCACGTAAGCCAGAAAGCGGGTCGCCTGCGCGCGCGCCTGCTCGTCGATGTTTTCATCCAGGCCCGGAGACTCCATGCCTTCGGAAGCCATCAGGATCAGATAATCGGGCATGACGTGGATGCCGGTCACCCTGGCGCCGCACAGCTTGGCCAGCTCGATCCCGCGTGCGACCGCTTTTTCGGAATGCTCGGATCCATCGGTAGGCATCAGGATGTGCTTGAACATAAACCCTCCTCCGGAACCTGTATCGAGTAGCGATTACCGCGTCGCCCCCCTTTTATCGCCTGAGCGGCATGACGACACCTTATCACGTCGGCTCGAATTATGACTTTCCTGATCGCGCCGGGGACCGCGGGGCTTGCCCGGCGCCTCATAAAAAGGCGCTCACAAACACGAAGCCCCGCGAAGAGTTGGCTTCGCGGGGCTTCGCAGGATCGCCACATCGCTGTGGCCTCATTTCGTTGCGTCTATCGCAACGTATGCCGGTGTTTCGTCACCGGCTTGTGGGTGGAGTTGTGGTGAGTTTCGTCTATAGATCCTCCCTTTTTACACGTTACTGCAACAAGGGCCGCCGACAGTGACACAACCAATCACACAGACAGCGGTGACACACACACTCACTAGGAAGCGGATGTTCGCGCCTCCGAACGCCCGGAGGGAAAAGCAGCGTTCATGAATTGAGACTACGTGTGAGAGCAAAGAGTTTCAAGCGACGAAGTGCCTCCTTTAGGATCGATGCCATCATAAATATCCGATCATCTGCACGCGTGCACCACACCCCGCTACTCTGCTGCACCGCAACTGGGGGCCCACGCTGCTGGCGACCGGATTCCCGCCTTGTAAGTAGCAATTGGCGTGCGCACTATGCTCAACCGAGCCTGAGCTCACCGCCCTGATCAGGACGAGGCTTGCGCTCTACGCGAAGGGTGATCAAGAACGCCAACATCAGGCCCGATCAGTGATCGCGGATCAGAAACCGTACTGCATCGCCGACGGCGCGGCGAGCCCCTGTGCCGCCCGCAGCAGGCAGAGCTGGTTGGTGCCGTCCGAGTGCAGAAAGCTGGCGGCATCGCGCAGGTATTTCTCGACCGGGTGGTCGTGCATGATGGCGGCGCCGCCGAGGATCTCCCCCGCGAGCCTGCACGCCTCGAACGCGGTTTCGGACGCATACACTTTCGCGAGCAGGCCCGCAGTGCGTGCTTCCGGCTGCTTGCAGTCCGCGAGCCACGCAGCGCGCCAGATCTGAGCGCGCGCAGCGTCGATCGTCATCGCCATGCGCGCGAGCATCATTGCGACCGCCTGCTGCTCGACGATCGGCTTGCCGCCCTGCACGCGCTCCTTTGCATACTGCATCGCATATTCGTAGGCGGCACGCCCCACACCGAGCGCAGTGGAAGCGGCCTCGGCCTTGCTCCCCCACATGAAATCGGCGCGCAGGCGCGACATGAGCGCCTCCCCGCCCAGCAGGTTCGAAGCCGGCACCCGGCAGTTCTCCAGGTGAAACGTCCCGTTCGTGGCAAGCCGCTGACTGCTTTTTTCGTGAAAGAAGCCCGTGCGAAATCCCGGTGTGTCGGAAGGCACGATGAATATGCTGCCGCTTTCGCGCAGCGACTTCGCAGGATCGGAGCGGGCGACGATAAAGTAGAGCTTCGCCATACAACCATTCGAGACGTAGCGCTTCGTGCCGTTGATGACGTAGACGTCGCCATCGCGCACCGCCGTCGTGCGGAAATCGATGTCGGGCGAGTCGTAGTATCCCTGGTGGTCGGAACCCGCACCCGGCTCGGTGAAACCGATGGCGAACGTCGCTTCGGGATCTTTCACGAAAGGCGGAATGAACCTGCGCTGCTGTTCCGGCGTCATCGCGTCACTGAGGATGTGCCCCATTTTCCAGCACTGGTCCATGATCACGGCGAACCCGAGATCACCCACCGCGAGCTCCTCACCGACGAGGCACATCGTGATGATGTCCGCACCGGTGCCGCCGAACGCTTTCGGCACGCCGAGCGTGCGCATGCCAAGCCTGTCCGCTTCGCGTATCCAGTCCCACGGGATGCGCTCGGCAGCCGTGGGCAGCCGGTCGCGCCGCAGCACGTCGGGCCGGATCACGTTCGCCGCGAAATCGCGCGCGAGCGAGCGCCAGCGCAACTGCTCATCCGATAGCGTGAAATCCACGTATCTGCGCCTTTATGACATCGGGCCGAAGACCGCCACGCCCGTGGGCATTATGCTCGGCCGCTCATCATCCTTCAATCCGCTCACTGCGTACTGCCGAAGCCTACGCGCGTACCTCTCGGATCATCGCTATCACGCGCTTCATCACGTCATCACTGCATCACTTCATCACCGAATCGCTTCGTAACTCTGTCACGTGGCTGCGCACGACCGCATCCACCGCGATCACCCCCCGCCCTTCGGCGCCGACCATCAGCGGGTTGATCTCGATCTCGGAGACGCTACGTTCGTGATCGACGATCATCCAGGAAAGTCTGGCCACAGTCTGCGCGAGCGCGTCGATGTCGCATGCGGGCTGTCCGCGATAGCCCTGCAGGAGCCGCGCGCCTTTGAGGCCGAGTATCATTTCGCGGGCCTGCCCGGGATCGAGCGGCGCGTAACGCCGCGCCACGTCGCGGAAGACTTCCGCGTGCACGCCGCCGATGCCGACGACGACGAGCGGACCGAAAGACGGATTGTTGAGCGCACCGACGATCATCTCGACGCCATCGGTCATTTCCTCAAGCAGAAAGCCGCGGATTTGCACATCCGGCGCGTAAGCCGTGACGCTTGCGCGAATCTCGTCGAGCGTGCGGTGCAGGTCGGTGTCGCTCACGCGCAGGCGCACGCCGCCCGCTTCGGTCTTGTGTACGATGTCGGGCGAAACGATCTTGGCGGCGATGGGAAACTGCAGGTCGATGCGCTGCGGGTACGGCGCGCCGGCATCGACGAAAACGCGCCGCGGCGTGCGGATGCCATACGCTTCGAGGGCACGTTTTGATTCGGCCTCGTCGAGCCCCGCTGCCTCTCCCAAGTGGGGTAACGGCGCCGCCGCAACGAGGCGATCCGGCGGCAGCGTCGAGACGTGTCGCGCTCTCGCCGCGAATTCGCACAGCATCGCCGCAGCCGAGGCGGCACGGCTCGGCACTTCGAAACATGCGACACCCGACGCTTCCAGCCTGGTCGCCCACGCCGCCGCCTGCTGCGGTGTCCCGCTCAGGCTGACGAGGATGGGTTTGTCGTACGTCTTCGAGTAATCGATCAGGTTCTGCGCCCAACTATCGACGTCACGGCCGGCGAACGAGCGCACGATGGCAAGATCGACGTTGGCGTCCGCCGTCACGATCCGCGTCGCCTCGCTGAACTCGGGCTCTTTCTGAGCGAGCGCAGCGGTGAAGTCGATGGGATTGCCCATCGAGGCGAACGACGGCAGCAGATCTTTCAGCGCAGCCTTCGTCGTGTCGCTGAGCGGCGGCAGCTCGATCCCGACTTCCTCGCACCGGTCCGCCAGCAGTACGCCGGCCCCGCCTGACGTCGTGACGATCGCGGCGCGCCGCCCTCGCGGCCGCTTGCCCGAGCGGAACACTTTGGCAGCGTCGATGAGGTCGTAGACTTCGCGGATCTCGACGAAACCGCCTTCGCGAAACGCATCGCGATAGAAATCGTATTCCTCGGTGAGATTTGCGGTGTGGGAGACCGCTGCGCGCTGTCCGACTGCGGTATTGCCGACTTTCCAGATCGCGATCGGCTTACCGATTTCGAGCGCGCGCTTGCCGAGCGCGCGCAGGCGCCGACCGTCCCTGATGCCTTCGACGTACACCGAAATCAGCCGGATTTCATCGTCTTCGAGAAAGTGCTCGATGAAGTCGAGCACGCCCAGATCGGCTTCGTTGCCGGTCGAGATCATGTAGTCCATCCCGATTCCGGCTTCCTGGCAAAACGCCATGATGGAGTAGGCGAAGCCGCCGCTTTGCGAAATCATCGCAATCGGCCCGCGCTTCCAGTCGGGTTGGCGAAAACCCGCGCCGAAACCGGCGAAGACACGCTGACCGAGATTGAGCATGCCGATGCAGTTCGGACCGACAATGCGAACGCCCGAGCGCACGAGTGCCGCGTCGAGTTGCGCCTGCAGGCCCGCACCCGCTTCGCCGATTTCGCGAAAACCCGCGCTGAGCACGAGTGCGTTGCGGGTGCCGACCGCGCCGCACGCTTCGAGGATGCGCGGCACTTCGGATGCAGGCAGCGCCACGATCGCGAGATCGGGTGCTTCGGGCAAAGCGGCCACGTCGGGATAACACGCGACACCTTTGATATCGGTGTAGCGCGGATTGACGGCGTAGACCTTGCCCGTATAGCCGTAGTGGGTGAGCGCGTGCAGCGGCTGGCCGCCGGGGCGGCGCTCCTCGTGGGACGCGCCGATGATCGCGATGGAGCGGGGATTGAGAAGTTGATCGAGCATTTTCACTGCGCCGTTTTGATTCCGGCCTCGCGTATGACCTTGAGCCATTTCGCATACTGCCCGGCATAGAGCGTCGCAAGGTCGGCCGGGGTGGACGTCGCGACTTCGACGCCTTCGTGTGCGAGGCGCTGCCTGACGTCGTCGGTCGGCAGGCGCTGCACGAGCTCCTGATTGAGTCTTTGAATGATCTCCACAGGCGTGCCCGCGGGTGCGACGAGCGAATAGAACTGCTGCAGCTCGAACCCGCGCAGGCCCGACTCGTCGATGGTCGGGATGTCCGGCGCAAGTGCGCTGCGCCTGAGGCTCGTCACACCGAGCGCGCGCACGCGGTTCGCGCGAACCGGCGGCAGTGCGGTCAGGAAATTGGCCACCATCGCATAGGTCTCGCCCTGCAGGAGCGAGAGCATCGCCGGGGCACCGCCTTTGTACGGCACGTGCACCAGCGTCACGTGCGCCATGGCCTGAAACAGCGCCATGCCCAGATGCGCCGGACTGCCCTGCCCGGTGGTCGAGTAGGCGATGCGCGCCGGGGATGCCCTGGCAAGCCCGATGAGCTCACGCGTACTCTTCGCCGGGAGGGAAGAATGGATCACCAGCATGTACGCCGTCGTTCCGGCGAGCGACACGTGGGCAAAATCCTTCAGCGGGTCGTATTTGCGGTCGGTGTCGAGCGCCGGCCCGGTGATCAGCGTCGCCGCGCTTCCGAGCAGGAGCGTGTAGCCATCCCGCGGCGCGCGGGCCACCAGCTCGGCTGCGATGCGTCCGCCTGCCCCACCGCGGTTATCGACGATGATCTGCTGGCCGAGCGCAGGACTCAACTTCTCGGCAATGATCCGCGCAACCGTATCCGTGCCGCCGCCGGGTGCGTTCGGCACGATCAGGCGTATCGGCTTGACCGGATAGGTCTGGGCGTGGGAAAGCGTGGATGGCGTGGATGCCGTGACCAGTACTGCGGCGATCAGCGCGAAGGGCCCGGCATGTTTGCTCGTCATGAAATCCATCCGCTGTGATTCCCGCGTTGCGTATGACCACGATCAGCGTGTCGGGCCGGGGCTCGAAGCATTATACGTAAGCGTCGATGCAGCGCGTCGGCGAGACCAGAGTTGCAAAGCATCGCGCGTTGACCCTCCGTCGCGTCGACTGTAGATTGAGTGCGCCTCCCCTTCGGATGAGGCGCGAAAACCGAGGGCCATGAACCATGATGAGCCAGACCGATGCCGGGCTCCCCGCATACTATGCAGCCCGCGCCAAAGAATACGAGCGCATCTATGACAAGCCGGAGCGTCAGGCGGACCTTGCTCGATTGCGGGACCTGATCCCTGAGTTGCTAAACGACCGCACCGTGCTGGAGATCGCCTGCGGCACCGGCTACTGGACGCAGTTCATAGCGCCCGCGTCCCGCACGATCACGGCCATCGATATCAACGCTGAAACGCTGGAGATCGCCCGGTCGAAACCCTACCCCCCCGGCCGCGTCAGCTTCGACATTGCCGATATCTATAGGCTGCCGCCACACTACATCAACTTTACCGGGGCATTCGCCGGTTTCTGGTGGTCACACGTGCCGCGCGCCGGGCGGCGCAAGTTCGTGGCGTCGCTGCATCGCGCACTGGGTCCCGGGGCGGTGGTGGTCGCCCTCGACAATCGCTATGTTGCGGGAAGCAGCACGCCCATCTCTCATGTGGATGCTTACGGAAACGCGTTTCAGCGCCGACCCCTCGCCGACGGCTCGGAGCACATCGTGCTGAAGAATTTTCCGACGGAAGCGGAGTTGATGGCGGAAATCGAAACCATCAGCACCGGCGTTCGATACACCGAGCTCGAATATTACTGGCTCCTCAAATACGAAGTCGCCGCATGAAACAGCCGGAACCGGCCCCGACGTTCGCGTCCCCGGTTGGGAGCCGTTAAACTACGCCCCCCTCAGTCCGACTCGAAGCCGATCCCGGAGCACCACCTGAATGCCTGACAGGAAAGCGCAGGACGCCGTCGATCATCCGGACCGGTTGGAAGCCCTGCGAACGACAGAGCTGCTGGACAGCGGCGCGGAAGAGGCCTTCGACCGCTACACGCGCCTGGCCGCCACCATTCTGGAGGCGCCCGTCGCGCTGGTGTCGCTGGTGGACACCGATCGCCAGTTCTTCAAAAGCTGCACCGGACTGCCCGAGCCGTGGAACACGGCCCGCCAGACGCCGCTCAGCCACTCGTTCTGCCAGCACGCCGTGGCCTCGCGCGAGCCGCTGATCATCGACGACGCGCCAAATCACGCGCTGGTGCGTGACAATCTCGCCATTCCCGAGCTGGGCGTCGCGGCATACCTCGGCATCCCGCTCATCACCTCCGCCGGCCATGCGCTCGGCGCGCTCTGCGTCATCGATAACAAGCCCCGGAAATGGTCGGACCGGGACGTTAGGGTGCTCCGCGACATTGCAGCGGCGGTCATCACGGAAATCGAGTTGCGCGCCTACGCCCGGGAAATCGAGCGCCAGTCCCGGGAGCGCCAGATTGCGGAGCGCCGGCTGCAACTCGAGCACACGGTGACCCTCGCGCTCGCCGGAGCTTCCGATCTCCAGGATGCGACGAGGAAAGTGCTCGAGGCGCTGCGGGAGACCTACAGCTGGGACTGGGCAGCGCTGTGGATCGTGGACCGCGAAGCTGCGGCGTTGCGATGCGAGGCGGTCAGTTATTTCGAGCCCTCGCCGCTTCTCGATGAATTCGACCAGCTCAGCCGCACGACTGCACTTGAGCGGGGAATCGGCCTGCCCGGACGCGTCTGGGCCACAGGTGAACCCGCGTGGGTGGCGGACGTGCAGGAGGATGCCAATTTCCCGCGTCAGCGCGCCGCGCGGCAAGCAGGGCTGCATGGCGGTTTTTGCCTGGCTCTCGTATGCGATGGTGAAATCGTCGGCGCGATGGAGTTTCTCACGCGGGATATGCGAACGCCCGACGAGCCGGCACTGATCGCTCTGGAGTCGATCGGCAGGCAGATCGGGCAGTATGTCGAGCGGCTGCGAGCCGAGACTGCGCTGCGGCACAACGAAGCCCGCCTTGCCGCCGTCATCCAGACCTCGCTCGACTGCATCCTGGGCATGGACCATGAAGGCAGAGTCACCGAGTGGAACCCTGCTGCCGAGCAGACTTTCGGTTTCAGCCGCGAAGAGGCGATGGGCCGCGAGATGGCGGATCTGATTGTTCCGCACCACTTGCGCGAGCAGCATCGACAAGGCCTTGGGCGCTGCATCGCCACCGGCGTGGGTGCGATCCTCAATACACGTCTGGAATTGACCGCGCTGCGCAAGGACGGGGCGGTGTTCCCCATCGAGCTGACGGTCACCCGCCTTATCACCGAAGGCCCGCCCGCATTCACGGGCTATCTGCGCGACATCACCTCGCGCAAAACGGATCAGGAAGAGGTGGAGCGCGGTCGCGCACTCTTCAAGAGCATCGCCGACATGACCCCCGACATTCTTGCGGTGTATGACATGCGCGCCGGTGTGCCTGTTTATACCAACCGTGAGATCGCTTCGACGCTGGGCTACTCGCCCGAGGAAGTGTTGGCGCTCGGCAACACCGTGCTCGTCCGATTGATTCATCCGGACGACCTCCCGCGGATACTGCGCGTGTTCGCAGAATTCGACACGTTGGGCGATGGCGAAGTGTCGGAGTTCGAGTATCGCGCACAGCACAAGGATGGGACTCACCGCTGGTTGCTCAACCGCACCGTGGTCTTCACCCGCACGCCGGACGGACGCGCGCACCAGATGCTGTCGCTGGCGCAGGACGTCACGCTTCGCAAGCAGTCCGAGGACCGCCTGCGGGAGAGCGAGGAACGGTTGCGGCTCGGCCTGGATGCGGGCAATACCGGAACCTGGGACTGGGACATCGTGAACGATCGTGTGACGTGGTCCGAGCGCGTATACGAATTTCACGGCCTCACACCTGAAACTTTCGACGGACGCGTGGAGGGCTTCCAGAAGCTGATCCACCCCGAGGATGCGGAACGCGTTGCGCAGGCCATTCGACGTTCGCTCGCCACGCGCCTGGGATATCAGGTCGAGTTTCGGATCGTGCGCCCCGACGGCCGGGTCAGATGGCTGACGACAACAGGCAAGGCGCACTACGACGAAGACGGAAAACCCGTTCGGATGGTGGGCGCTACGCGCGACATCACCGAGAACAAGCGCACCGAGCTCGAGCGCGACGCGCTTCTGGCGAGCGAGCGCGCGGCGCGCAGTGAGGCCGAGCGTGCCAACCGGCTGAAGGACGACTTTCTGGCCACGGTGAGTCACGAGCTGCGCACGCCGCTCAACGCCATCCTCGGCTACGCGCAGCTGTTGCGCCGTCGCACCCTGGAGCGCGATGTCGCCGAGGGGCTGGAGGTCATCGAGCGCAACGCGCGGGTGCAGACCGAGATCATCAACGACCTGCTGGACATGTCGCGAATCATCAGCGGCAAGCTGCGGCTCGACGTTCAGCGCGTCGAATTGCCCGCCGTGATCGATGCCGCACTCGAAACCGTGCGAACCGCAGCGGACGCCCGGGGCATCCGTCTGGTGCGCACGGTGGACCCGCTGGCCGGCCCCGTCAGTGGAGACCCGGGCCGCCTGCAACAGGTCATCTGGAATCTGCTGACCAATGCGGTGAAGTTCACGCCGAAAGGCGGTCGTGTTCAGATCGTCCTCGGCCGCGTCAATTCGCACGTCGAGATCTCGGTGAGCGACACCGGACAGGGGATAGCGCCGTCGTTCCTGCCATATCTGTTCGAGAAGTTTCGACAGTCCGATGCCTCGGCGACACGCACTCACGGCGGCCTGGGACTGGGTCTCGCACTGGTCAAAAACCTCGTCGAAATGCACGGCGGCACCGTGCACGCCAGAAGCCCCGGAGAAGGCGGGGGCGCGACATTCATCGTCGAGCTCCCGTTGAGCGCCGTGCACGCCGAGCCGACGGACGCGACGCGCCAGCATCCGAGGGCTGCGAGCTCAGGGGCGCCGTACGATGAGGACCTCAGTCTCGAAGGCGTCACGGTGCTGGCCGTTGACGACGAGCACGACAGCCGGGAACTGGTGCGTCGGATTCTGGAAGAGCGCGGCGCGCGAGTCATCACTGCCGCCTCGGCAGCCGATGCGCTGCTGGTGCTGGAGAAGGAGCCGGTGGATCTGCTGCTGAGCGATATCGGCATGCCCGGTGTAGACGGCTACGAGCTCGTGCGTCGCGTCCGGTCGCTGCCGCCGGGGCGCGGGGGCGACGTGCCCGCCGCGGCGCTGACGGCGTTTGCGCGCAGCGAGGACCGCACGCGGGCGCTCATCGCGGGCTACCAGACGCATATTGCCAAACCGGTGGAAGCGGTCGAGCTCGCAGCCGCCGTGGCAAGCCTCGCTCGGCGCCGCGGCGCTGCGCACAAGATCAAAGTCTGATCGGCGATTGGCCGCAAGCCGGCCACCCCACTCGATCGGACGCACAACATCTCCCCCCCCAACACCATCCATATCGGCATACGCCGCAACGACTACCTTCGCGGCGAGATGTATGCGTTCATCGAAATGTTCTCGTCTCATCTGAAGCGCGCGGTTGTGGAAAAGGCGATCACGGAGTCGGCGACTAGACGCGCAGGTGCCTGAGCCATGGGTTATTGCAGGATGAATGGTGTAGCGCCAGCGCGGGGCCATTGCGGTGCTTCAATAGAACTTGATGGAACACGCATGCGGCTTGTCGTAAGATGAACAGGCGCCGCCATACACAAGCACAATATTCGAAACCGGCGCACGCGCTGCGAGTCTGACGCGCGGATCGGTCGATAGCGGAGGAGTACCCCCGGCGTGATATTGAAGTGTGCAGTCGCAACGCTGCTCGCGTTTGCCTTTTCACCGGGCGCTCGTGTGCATGCGCAGGCGTATCCCGAGCGCCCGCTGCGATTCGTCATTCCCTTCCCGCCCGGCGGCGGCGCCGACAATCTCGCGCGCATCGTCGGGATTTCGGCTTCCGAAAAGCTCGGCCAGCAGATCGTCATCGACAATCGTGCCGGCGCGGGCGGCAACATCGCAGCCGAGCTCGTCGCCAGAGCCGCACCCGACGGCTACACGCTGCTGCAGGCGAATGTGTCGCACGCCATCAGCAGCTCGCTCTACAGAAAGCTCAACTACGACCTGGTTCGCGACTTCGTCCCGGTGACGCAGCTCGCTTCGATTCCGTTCGTGCTGGCCGTAACGCCGGGTATCGGTCTGACCTCCGTCAGGGACCTGATAGCACGCGCGAAAGCCAGGCCCGGCGAGCTCGCATACGCCTCGTCCGGGAGCGGCGGACCGAGCCATCTCGCGATGGAGCTTTTCAAAACAATGGCCGGCATCGATATCAGGCACATTCCGTACAAAGGCGCCGCGCCGGGCGCCACCGACCTCATGGCCGGGCAGGTGCAGATGATGTTCTTCACCGTGTCGGCCGCGCTTCCGCTCATGAGCGGCGGCCGTGTGAAGGCCCTCGCGAGCGCAAGCACGCGACGCTCGCCCCTCGCACCCGAGGTTCCGACTGTCTCCGAGGCGGGTCTGCCGGGCTTCGAAGCCACGACGTGGTTCGGGGTGATGGTGCCCCACGGCACCGCAAACAGCAGCGTGCACAAGCTGCACACGGTATTTCGCGACGCCCTGAAAACGCCGGAGGTTCGCGAACGCGTGTCGAGACAGGGATTCGATATCGTCGGGAGCGATCCCGCCGAATTCGCCGCTTACCTGCAGCGCGACATTCCGAAATGGGCGAAGGTGGTGAAGGCGTCAGGGGCGACCGTCGATTGAAGCCTTCGACTCTCATACATGCCGATGAACGGGGCTTAACGTGATAGACGTGGACAAACGTGGTAGACGTGAATAGGCGCGCCCTCAGACTGGTGCTGGGCTTTTCCCCCGGCAGTGCATCCGACCAGATCGCACGCGCGGTCGCGCCGGCGCTCGCACGCGAGCTCGGCATACCCGTCGCCATCGAGCTGTGCCCGGGACATAACGGCGCCGATGCGGCCCATGAAGTCGCACGCGCGGCGCCCGACGGATGCACACTCTTCATGGCGACGCTCGGGACCCACGCACTGGCACCGCATCTCGATCCGAGCCTGCCGTATGACCCGATCGGGCATTTCGCGCCCGTATCGCGCCTGACGACGTCCCCTCTGGTGCTCGCGTGTCATCGCTCGCTCGGCGTGTCTTCACCTGCGGCGCTCATCGCACTCGCCCGTGAGCGCCCGTCGGCGCTCACTTACGGTACCTCTGCGATCGGCGGCGCCCCGCATCTCGCAGCCGAGCTTTTCCAGTCGCTGGCCGGCGTGCGACTGAAGCACGTCCGCTACGCGCACACCGAGCGCCTTTACGACGACCTCGACGCCGGAATCATCGCGCTCAGCTTCAACAACATGATGTCGATGCTGCCGCGCTGCACCGGCGGCTCGATACAGGCGCTCGCCGTGACCAGCGGCCGACGCCATCCTGCCGCAGCGCACCTGCCCGCGCTCGCCGACTGCGGTCTTCCCGAGTACGAAGTCTCGAACTGGCTCGGCATCGTCGCGCCGAAAGCGACCCCGGCATCGATCATTGCCGGGTTGAGCGGCTCGATCGCCGCCGCTTTGCGCAACGCGGAGCTCGATGCCGCATTTCAGGCCGCCGGGGTCACCGCATGCGCCAGCACGCCCGCCGCCTTCGCCGATCACATCGCGAACGAGCTTCGGCGCTGGGGACCGATCGTCGCGCGGTTTCGGGACTTCGACGCCGAGCCGGCGCGCGACGCACAGACCCCGAGACGGGCGTTGACGCCAGCGCATCCTGGTCGATAATCCGGCACGTCTGTACGGCTACCTGGTGGCCTGTATCATTGATTTCGAGAGTAACGTTCGCAACGGCCGCCCGCTCGGGAGCGGGCCCGTCGCTCACCGGTAAGTTGCTACCGGTTCTAACGTTACGCTCCACTAACCATTCCGGCCACGCCGGAATTCAACTGTTGGATCGATAACGAAGGAGTGGAGAGAGATGACGACCGAAAACAAGCGCAGCGCTCGCATGGCGGAGATCGCAACCGAAAGCATGACCGAAGCGCAGAAGCAAGCCGCCGCCGAGCTCGCATCCGGACCCCGCGGCTCGGTGCGCGGACCGTTCAACGTGCTGCTGCGCAGCCCCGAGCTCATGAGCCCGCTGCAGAAAGTCGGCGAATACCTTCGCTTCAAATCCCAGCTCGATCGGCGCATCGCCGAAATGGCGACGCTCATCGCGGCGCGCCACTGGACGCAGGTCTACGAATGGAGCGCACATCATCCGCTCGCGCTCAAAGCCGGCCTCAAACCCGAAATCGCCCAGGCGATCGCCGATGGACGGCGGCCCGCGGACATGGCGACCGACGAAGAAATCGTATACGACGTGCTCACCGAAGCGCTGCAGAACAAAAGCGTTTCCGACGTGACGTACGCGCGCGGCATCAAGCAGTTCGGGGAGCAGAACCTCGTCGACCTGCTCGCGATAGCGGGCTACTACGCACTGCTTGCGATGATGCTCAACGTCGCGCGCACCCCCTTGCCCGAAGGCAAACAACCGGGGATGCCTCACTTCCCGAACTGATGCCCGCGCCTGCATGCCGTGCGTTCGGCTTACCGGGTCTCCTTTACGACACTCACGCCGACACGTAACCGCCGGAGCGCCGGCGGGCTGCGAGGGCTCACCGCGGCGCGATGCCCTCGCGAACGCAGCGCGCAGCGCCGCCGCTAGACAGCGCGTCCCAGCACTGCGACTGCGATGTTGAGCAGACCCAGCATGAGATTGTTGCCGACGAGCATGCGGATCTGGCCCAGCGCCGCCCCGCCCGTTTTCCAGTCCTCAGCCGCGACCGCGCGCTTGAGCCTGCCGAAAGGCGCGAAGTAGATGTGCATGAAGATCATGCTCATGACCACCCCGATGATGGTCATCACGATCACGTAGGCCGGTACCGCACCCATTTGCCCGATCATCAGAAATCCGCTGCCGAGGATCACCACGACCGCGCCCCATACCCACGGAAAAAAGCGCCGGAAGATTCCGGCCCACAGGCGCAGGCGCTGAGGCGGCTCCAGGACTTCTGCGACCGCCGGTCGGACCACGACGTAGGCGAGAAACATCCCGCCGATCCAGATCACGGCCGAGATGAGGTGTAGAAATAAAGCGATGGTCATGGCGGTTCCGGGTTTCGTAGTGTTTAACGACGAAAGTATAGTCGCGCATCGCGATGGTCTTGCCTGCGCCGCTTTCGCAAAAACGAACGCGGTCGAAACGGGGCCATAAGGACCCCGCTCTATCCGGAGCGAAGTGCGGTGATTACTCTGCTTTGATGTTCGCTTCCTTGACGACCTTGCCCCACTTGACCGTCTCGGTCCTGATGTAGCGGCCGAACTCCTCTGCGCCCATCTTCGAGGTCTCCGCGCCCTGGCCTTCGAATTTCTTCTGCACGTCGGACGATGCGAGGATTTTGGCCGTCTCGTCGCGCAGGCGGGTCACGATCGCCGGGGGTGTTTTAGCCGGCGCGAGGATGCCCCACCAGTTGCTCGAGTCGTAGCCCGGAACACCAGCTTCGGCGATCGTCGGCACGTTCGGATACACCTTCGCGCGCCTGGACCCGCCGGTGCCGAGCAGTTTCAGCCGCTTCGAGTCCACATGCGGAATCATCTGGATCAGCGAGCCCAGGCAGATTTCGGTGTTGCCCGCCATGACATCAGCCATCGCCGGCCCGCCGCCCTTGAAAGGAACGTGGACGAGATTGATGCCGGCCATGCTCCTGAAAAGCTCGCTGCCCAGGTGCTGGAAGCTGCCGACGCCCGAAGACGCATAGTTGAGCTTGCCGGGCTGCGCTTTCGCCATTGCGATCAGCTCTTTCACCGAATTCGCGGGCAGCTTCGGGTTGACGGTGAGGGCGTTGGGGCCGGAACCGAGCATCGCGATGGGCACGAAAGCCTTCTGCGGGTCGAAGCGCAGCGTGTACATCGCCGGGTTGAACGCATACGCGACCGAGATGATGAGCAGCGTGTGCCCATCGGCATCGGCGTTGGCTGCAATCTCGGTCCCCAGCACACCGCCGGCGCCACCGCGATTGTCGACCACGACCTGCTTGCCGAGCTTATCGCCGAGTTCCTGCGCCATCAGGCGCCCGACGATGTCGTTACTGCCGCCGGGCGGGAAAGGCACGATGAGGCGCACGGGTTTGGTGGGATAGGTCTGCGCCAAGGCGACGGCGCTGAGCCCTGCCAGGGCTAGCGCGATGCTTGCGCACAGCAGGGTTGGGATCTTACACATGGACACTCCTCGTTATGAACGTGCAGACACGTCAAGGGCGGCTGCGGGAGGCCGGTATTCTACAAGGCGAGCAGCGGGCGCGGGGAGGTGCGCGAGCGCGCTATGGCGCAACCACGCGGAAAGAGTCGCTCCGACAGAAGGAAAAGCTTTAACACGGAGGACACAAAGACACGGAGGAATGAGTACAAAGCACATCGCGTGAAACGGACACTACGCCCGACCTAGCGACGGCGCTTCTCTCATTGACACCGCTTTTCTCTTTAATCCTCCGTGTCCTTTGCGTTGTCCTCCGTGTCCTCCGTGTCAAGGCTTTGACCGGATTCCGTGTCGTTGGCGGTTCGGGGTAGAAAACGAAAAAGAAAGCACCAGCTATTTCAAGGACGCCACACTAGCGCTTGAAACCTGCGCAGTACTCGCCGGGGCCTTGCCAGGTCTGCTCGACCACCCGCGCCCCCTGAAAAATAAGCGTGCGCTCGCAGCGCAAAAGCTCGCCGCTGCCACCGCCGCCCAAGGTCACGCCGGTGCCGAAACCCACCCCACCGCTGCCGCCGAAGATGCCCAGCGACGGGAAAAGCGCAGGCCGGGAGGCATAACTTTCCGAAACCCAGGTATAAACATCGCGCCCGTCCGACATTTTGGTGCTGCGGACCGGCGTGCCCCAACTGGCGATCACTTCATCGTACGTGGCCCCCTGCCAGGACCCGCGTGCGGTGGATACGTCGCCGGTCGGCGTCGAGGCGCAACCTGCCATAAGAAACAGAAACACGAGAATTGCTGTCGATGAACGCATAAGCGCGCCTTTCTGCGAGTGAGCTGAGAGGCTTCTCCCTGCCATTGCCGTGCCATCCGCCTTCCGCGGCGCGCGGCGCCGCACCACCGCTTGCCGGCAAGGCTGCGCTAACGCGCAGGACTATTCTGCGCGTAGCGGTTTATCCGTTCGGCTTCACTGCCGTTTATGCCTCAATGCGCTAAGCACGCCCTGCGTCGTCACCCTGACGGCGGCTGGGGTCGTTCGTCGGGCGCATCGCCCGCCTCTGGCGTTCGGCGCCGTTCTGAAGCACGAATAGCAGAAGTGAGCGCCCCGTCACTTCGTACGGGTCGCCTGAAGCGGAGACCGGCTCGTCGTCACGCTCGGGAGCGTTGGTGTCGACGAGACACTTCCAATGACTGCCCCCGGGGACTTCCGGCAGTGTGAAAACGACCACGTCGTGATACGCGTTCGTGATCAGCAGCATCGTCGCATCCGATCCCGGCCGCACGATTCCAGTGGGCTGGGCGCGGCCGTCGAGCACCATACCGAAGCAGCGCTCACCCGCGTCACTCCAGCTTTCCTGTGATTTTTCCTTACCCGTCGGATCGACCCACGTCACATCCTTCACGTCGAGCTCGGCGTTGTATGCGCCGACGAAAAAGCGGCCGCGGCGCAGTATGCGGTAGGCGGTGCGTATATCGATGCAGCGTTGCGTGAACTCGGTCAACGCGAGGTCGTTCTCACTGCGCCCGCCCCAGTCGAGCCACGAGATCTCCGCATTGTCCTGGCAGTAGGCGTTATTGTTGCCGTTTTGCGTGTTGCCGAACTCGTCACCCGCCAGCAGCATCGGGGTGCCTTGCGAAAAAAACAGCGTGGCGATGAAGTTGCGCTTCTGCCGTTCTCGCAGCGCGACGATCTCGGGGTCGTCTGTGGGCCCTTCAACGCCCGAATTCCACGAAAGGTTGTTCGAATGCCCGTCGCGATTTTCCTCGCCGTTGGCTTCGTTGTGCTTGTCGTTGTAGGAAACCGTGTCGTTGAGGCTGAAACCGTCATGCGCGGTAATGAAATTGATGCTCGCCCACGGTTTGCGGCCACGCTTGTTGAACAGATCACTCGATGCTGTCAGACGCGTTGCGAGCTCGGCCACTTTGCCTTCGTCGCCTTTCCAGTACGCCCGCACGGTGTCGCGATACTTGTCGTTCCACTCCGCCCAACCGGGGGGGAACTGACTGACCTGGTAACCGCCGGGGCCGATGTCCCACGGCTCGGCGATGAGCTTCACGCGGGACAGGACGGGGTCCTGCCGGCAACTGTCGAGGAAGCCTCCGCCCTCATCGAAACCCCACGTTTCGCGCGCGAGTATGGTGGCCAGGTCGAAACGAAAACCGTCTACGTGCATTTCGTTCGCCCAATACCGCAGGGAGTCGGTCACCATCTGCAGCACTCGCGGATGGCTCAGGTTCACCGTGTTGCCGGTACCAGTGTCGTTGATGTAGTAACGCGGCTGATCGGGCAGCAGCCGGTAGTACGACGCATTGTCGATGCCTTTGAAGCAGAGCGTAGGCCCGCGCTCGTTGCCTTCAGGCGTGTGGTTGTACACGACGTCGAGGATGACCTCGATTCCCGCATCGTGCAGGTGCGCAACCATCGCCTTGAATTCGGTGATGGTGCCGGTAGCCGAGTAACGCTGGTTCGGCGCAAAAAAACCGATCGTGTCGTAACCCCAGTAATTGGTGAGCCCTTTTTCGACCAGATGCCGGTCGATGATCGACGCCTGCACCGGCAACAGCTCGATCGAAGTCACCCCGAGGCTGCGGATGTAATTGACCATGTCGCGCGAAGCGAGCCCGGCGAACGTGCCGCGCAGTTCCGGCGGCACGCCGGGATGCGTCATCGTAAGGCCGCGCACGTGCGCCTCATAAAAGATGGTCCGGTCCCACGGCACCTGCGGACGGCGCTCGCGGCCCCACGTAAAAGCCGGGTCCACGACCCGGCACTTGGGCATGAAAGGCGCGCTGTCGCGCTTGTCGAACGTGAGGTCGGCGTCTTCAGCGCCGAGCTCATAGCCGAAAAGGGAATCGTCCCACTGCAATTCGCCCACCAGCGCTTTGGCGTAGGGGTCGAGCAGCAGCTTGTTTGGATTGAAGCGATGGCCCTGTTCCGGCTCGTAAGGCCCGTAGACGCGGTAACCATAAACCGTTCCCGGACGTGCATCGGGCAGATAACCGTGCCACACCTCGTCGGTGTACTCGGGCAGCGTAATGCGCTCGATCTCGCGTTTGCCGGACGAATCGAAAAGGCAAAGATCGACGCGGGTGGCATTGGCGGAAAACAGCGCGAAATTCACGCCGAGGCCGTCCCACGTCGCACCACGCGGGTCGGGTAAACCTTCGGTCACATACGAGCGGTGAGTCGCCTTCTTTCGAACGGGCTTGCCTGAGGCTTCGGACATCGGATGATCCTGTAATGTTAGCGGGGTCGTTCAGCAAGCCCCGAGCCCGCAGCCGACGCGGGCACATTTAGTGCTAGAAATGCGCCACCCGCCTGTTCGACCAATAATAATGGCACGAAGCTTCATATTGGCTGTCCTGCTCGCGCTCGTGATCGCCGCGGTCGGTTTCGTCGCGTTTTCGTGGCACGCTGAGATTGCGCCGGTGGAACCCGCGCCGCGCTCGTCCTTCCCCGCCTCGCTGGTTGCGCGCGGAGCACACCTTGCGGCCACAGGCGACTGCATCGCCTGCCATACCGCGCCCCAGGGCCGCGCTTATGCCGGCGGCTATCCGCTGCAAACGCCTTTCGGGATTCTATACGGTACCAACATCACGCCCGATCCCGAGACCGGTATCGGGCGCTGGTCTCTGACCGCCTTCACGCGCGCGATGCGTGAAGGCGTCGATCGCGGCGGACGCCACCTCTATCCGGCGTTTCCCTACGATCACTTCAGGCTGCTCGGGGACGAGGACATCGCTGCGCTGTACGCGTTTCTCATGACGCGCGAGCCGGTTCGCGAAGTGACGCCGGCCAACGAGCTCGTCTTCCCGCTCAACATCCGCTTCCTGGTCGCGGGCTGGAAGCTTCTCTTTCTGGAGAATGTCGCGTTCAGATCCGATCCCGCACAAAGTGACGAGTGGAACCGCGGCGCATACCTCGTCCAGGGGTTGGCCCACTGTGGTGCGTGCCATACCCCGCGCAATATGCTCGGCGCAGAAAATAAAAAATTGTATCTGGCCGGCGGTGAAGCGGAGAGCTGGCACGCGCCGGCGATCAACGCGTCCTCCCGCGCCCCGATTCCATGGAGTGCGGATAGCCTGTTCCGGTATCTGCGGCACGGCGTTGACGAACGACACGAAGTGGCCGCCGGCCCCATGGCACCGGTCGCGCATAACCTGAGCGCGGTGCCCGAGAGCGAAGTGCGAGCGATCTCGACGTACGTGGCCTCGCTCATGGGGCGTCCCGATGCGCAGAGGGAGCAGCGCGCGGAGAAAGCCCTGGCGATCGCGCGCGCGGCTGATCAGTCGATCGGCGCCTACGTGCCCGAGCCGCTGAAGCAGGCAAACGCCTCCGGAGACGCCACACTGACGCAAGGCGCGTCGCTGTATGCCGGCTCGTGCGCGATCTGCCACAGTGCGGCGCAGCGAGGCCCCGGGGCGCCGTCGTCCACTGCCCTGCATCTGTCGATGAGCTCCTCGGTCGCGCTCACAGCCCCGGGGAATCTGATTCGAATCATCCTGCAGGGCATGGCCCCGCCGGACGGCGAGCGCGGGCCCTTCATGCCCGGCTTTGCCGGCGCGTTCACCGACGAGCAGGTGGCTACGCTCGCCGCTTATTTGCGCGCGACCTACACCGACCGCCCGGCGTGGTCCAACGTCGAGCGCGAAGTCAAAGCAATCCGGCGCAGTTTCGCCGGCGCCGGGGAATAACATGATCACTCTGGACGTCAACGGCAAGGCGCATCAGATCGACGCGGATGGCTCGACGCCACTGCTGTATGTGCTGCGCGATCACCTGCAACTGAACGGCGCGAAGTTCGGCTGCGGCCTCGGCCAGTGCGGCGCGTGTACCGTGATGGTCGACAAGCGCGCGGTCTTCTCGTGCATCACCCCCATCGTCGCGCTCCAGGGGCGGCGCATCACGACGATCGAAGGCCTGGGCACTCTGGAAAATCCCGGCCCCCTGCAGCGCGCCTTCATCGACGAGCAGGCCGCGCAGTGCGGCTACTGCATTCCGGGCATGATGATGCGCGCGCAGGCGTTGCTCGAAAGCAACCCCGCACCGTCGCGGGCGGAAATCCGGCGCCACATGAACACCAACCTGTGCCGGTGCGGAACGCATATGCGCATCCTGCGCGCGGTCGAGCGTGCCGCGAGCCTGATCGGCCAGGGCGAGCCGGCCGGCAAGCGGGGGACCGGTCGATGAAAGAAGGGCCTTCCCCAGGACTCACCCGGCGCGACTTTCTCGCGCGCGGCGGCGCGCTGATCGTCAGTTTCACCATTGCGCCGCGCATCCCGGGTGCGGCGGAACCTCAGAACGCCGGCACGCAACCGAAACCGGCGCCGGCGCTTCCCGGCAGCCTGAAAAGCGCGCCGTTGCTCGACTCGTGGATCCGCATCGACGCCGACGGAAGCATCACGGTATTCACCGGAAAAGCCGAGCTGGGCCAGGGCATCAAGACTGCGCTGATACAGGTCGCCGCCGAAGAACTCGTTGTGGAACCTCGCGCGATCAAACTCATCACCGCCGACACCGCACGCACGCCCAACGAAGGCTACACCGCAGGCAGCCAGTCGATGCAGGACAGCGCCACGGCGATCCTGCATGCTGCCTCGCAGGTGCGCGCAATCCTGGTCGGGCTCGCCTCGCAACGCCTCAACCTGCCGCCTTCAGATCTCACCGCGCATCTCGGGGTGATCCGCGCCAAAGACGGGCGCAGCATGACGTACGGTCAGCTCGTGACCGGTGAAACGCTGCACGTCCCTGCCAGTGCGCAGTCGCCCCTGCGCGACGCGAAAACGACGCGCGGGGTCATCGGCAAATCGATGCAGCGCGTAGACATTCCGGCGAAGGTGACGGGGCAAGCCACTTACGTTCAGGACCTGCGCCTGCCGAACATGGTGCACGCGCGCGTCGTGCGCCCGCCCAGCTACGGCGCCCGGCTCGTGTCGACGGGCAGTGCGCGGGTGGAGAGCATGCCAGGCGTCGTCAAGGTGGTGCGCAACGGCAACTATCTCGCCGTTATCGCCGAGCGCGAATACCAGGCCGTGCTGGCAATGCGCGCGCTCGCCAAGAGCGTGACCTGGGAAGAGCGCGCCGCGTTGCCGCCCCAGAGCGATGCCTACGCGTTTTTCAGGCGACTGCCGAGCGAAGACTACGTCGACCTCGGTGGCCCGGCCGAAGTTGCGCTCGGCGCCGGGGCCATGACGGCGACGTACCGCAGGCCGTACCAGATGCACGCCTCGATCGGGCCGTCGTGCGCGGTCGGGCTTCTGCAGGACGGCGTCACGACGGTGTGGTCTCACACTCAGGGCGCGTATCCGCTGCGCGAGGCGATCGCCGAAATGCTGCGCTCACCGCCCGATCGGGTGCGCGTCATCCACATGGAAGGCTCGGGCTGTTACGGTCACAACGGCGCAGACGACGCAGGCGCCGACGCGGCGCTGCTCGCCTCTGCTTTGCCGGGCCGGCCGGTGCGCGTGCAATGGATGCGCGAAGACGAGCATACGTGGGAGCCGTACGGCTCCATGATGATTTCCACCGCGCGCGCCCGGCTCGATGGCGCGAAGATCGTGGAATGGCAGTACGAAGTCTGGAGCAACACGCACCTGACGCGCCCCGCGCCTGCGGGGAATCTGGCACCGGCGTGGCACATCGACAAGCCGTTCACGCCGCCCCCGCCCAAGCTGCTGCCGCTGCCGGCGGGCGGCGGCAACCGCAACGCGATCCCGATCTATACGTTTCCCAACCCCCGGGTGGTTCATCATTTCGTGCCGGGCATGCCGCTGCGCGTGTCCGCGTTGCGCGCACTCGGCGCCTACCACAACGTCTTCGCGATCGAGAGCTTCATGGACGAGATGGCGCTCGCGGCCAAAGTCGATCCCGTCGACATGCGGCTGCGCAATCTCGACGACCCACGCGCACTCGACGTGATCACCGCAGCAGCCGAGCGCTTCGGCTGGGCGCGATTTCGCCGGCAGCACGGCCGTGGACGCGGTTTCGGCTTCGCGCGCTACAAGAACCACGCTTCGTACTGTGCGGTCGCGATGGAGATCGAAGTCGATCGCGAAAGCGGCGTCATACGCCCGATACGCGTGGTTGCAGCGATCGATAGTGGAGAGGCGGTGAATCCCGACGGCATCCGCAACCAGACCGAAGGCGGAATCATCCAGTCGCTGAGCTGGTCGCTTTACGAATCGGTGGGCTTCGACACGACGCGCATCACGAGCCGCGACTGGAGCACGTACCCGATCATGCGCTTTTCCAACGTACCGGCATCGATCGAGGTGCACGTGATCTCGCGCCCGGGCATGCCTTTTCTCGGCGCCGGTGAAGCGGCGCAGGGGCCAGCCGCGGCGGCCCTTGCGAACGCAGTCGCGGACGCGTTGGGCGTGCGCATGCGGGAACTGCCGTTCACACGCAGCCGGGTCAAAAGCGCCATCGGGCCCTAGCGACGCGCGAACGCGGTTGCGCTCGTTCCTGCAACCGCCACCGCATGCCCCTTTCGGAGAGACTCACCCCGACCGGTGTTGATCGCGAGCCACGCGTCCGCACCATTTCGCCCTTCATCCCTGAGCATCGTCATGAACTGGGTGTCGGTCTTGAATCGCGTGATCGGATCGAGCTCGCTCATGTAGTCCGCCGATTCGATGACGTGGATCTTCAATGCCTTCAGACGCCTGTCGACGCGCCCCAGCGAGAATCGTGCACGGCCCGCCTCGACCTGGGCGAGCGCGATGGCCTGCAACGAGGACGACAGTGTCGAATTGAAGCTCACCTGCGTGAAGCGCTCGAGTATCGCCTCGGCAGTGGACGGCACGACATCCGAACCACCCTGGTTCAGCACCACGACCAGGATATCGCGCGCCTTGCACTGAAACACGATCTGGGTGAGGGGCGGATTCGCCGTCAGGCCGCCATCCCAGTACGCTTCGCCTTGCACTTCGACCGTGTGGTGCATCGACGGGATACACGCGGAGGCCAGCAGCGCGTCGAGGGTGAGGTCTTCGTTGGTGAAGATTCTGAGCGCGCCGTCGCGCACCCGGGTCGCAGAAATGAACAACTGGATCGTGCCGTCTGCGCGTAAACGTTCGAAATCGATCTGGTCCGCGAGAATATCGCGTAGCGGATTCAGATTGAGCGGATTGAGCTGATAAGGCGAGAAATAGCGCGTCATCGAGATGTACGCCTTGGCCGCGGGCTCAGCCAGCATGGAAGAAGGCGCCGAGCCCGCCCCGGGATTCATTTTTTCGCTCACCGCGCTCCAGAAGGCGTCGAGCGCCTCGCGCGCACCTTCGTTGCCGCCTTTCAGATAACCATTAGCAAGGACGACAGCGTTCATCGCGCCTGCACTCGCGCCGCTGATCGCCTCGATGTCGAGGCGCCCGTGCTCGAGAAGGCAGTCGAGCACGCCCCACGTATACGCGCCATGCGAGCCGCCGCCCTGCAATGCCAGAGCCACTTTTCTTGTCATATCGAGTTCTCCATGCCCCGGACAGCCGGCGCTACACTTGACTGCATTGCAGGGCGCGTGCCGCAGTGCAACATAATTGTTGACCGAGCGGGACAGAAAATGTCAGCCGAATCAGGGGTTGAACCGTGCCACACCGGGAGGGAGGGCAAAAGGTGAATACTCGCTATCGTCTGCCTCGGCACGTACATTGCGTCGGGGTTATACTTTAGGTGAGGCGAATTTGAGCTTATATGCGCTAATTGTCGGGTTTATGCTCCTTACTCCCCTCAATTTCTCCCTTGCCATTCCCCTGACCCCGCAGGTGCGGTGTGACTGATTTTCCTGCTCACGAGCGCCGCGTGGCAGAAAGTGCCACGCCCGAACAGCTGCAAAGTTGCATCCGCGACCTCATGCGCCTACTTGCGCTGCCTGCCGTTTGGAACGGCCGGGATACCGCCGAAATCCTGGGCCAGCTGTGTGTGGCGCTCGAGTCGGCGCTGGCGCTCGAAGCGTGCTATGTCAGCGTTCGATTGCGTGCATCCGAACCCATGGTGTCCGTATTGCGCATACGCGGTGCATTTGTGGACGCCGACAGCCCCTCATGGCAATGCCTCACCGCTGCGGCCGGGCTGACCCATAGCGGTCCGCCCAGCATGATCGACAACACCCCCATCGGCGCGCTGCGGATGGTGAGCTACGACATGGGCTATTTTGGCGAGGGATCGGTCTGTGTGGCCTCGATCGATCCGAAATTCCCCAGTGCCACCCAGGCGCTGGTCCTGCAGGCCGCGGTCACCTTGGCCGCCAGCGGGCTCCAGTCGGCGCGTCTCACGCGCGAGATAAAAGAAGCAGCCACCGCAAAAGACGAATTCCTCATGAAACTGGGCCACGAGCTGCGCAACCCGCTCTCGCCCATCGTCACCGCTCTGAGCGTGATCAAGATGCGCACCGGGCCCGTGCTTACGCGCGAGCACCAGATCATCGAGCGCCAGGCAAGCCAGCTCACCCGGCTCGTCAACGATCTGCTCGACATGTCACGCCTGAACCGCGGCAAGATCGAGCTCGCCAAAGAGCGCGTCGAGATGGGCGAAGTCGTTGCCAGGGCGGTCAGGATCGCAGGGCCGCTGCTCGAGCAACGCGGCCATGATGTTCAGATCGACGCGCCCGCAGGCCTGCTGGTGAACGGCGACCCGGCGCGGCTCGCACAGATCGTGGCCAACCTGCTCACCAATGCAGCGAAATACACCGAGCCTGGCGGCCATATCGCGGTGACGGCAACACGGGACAATGCACAGATCAGATTGTCGGTGAAAGACGATGGCGCCGGCATCGACGAGCAGCTCCTGCCGTGGATCTTCGACCTGTTCTTTCAGAGCGGCACCACCCTCGATCGCAAAGCGGCCGGTCTCGGCGTTGGCCTGTCGCTCGTCAAGGCACTGGTCGCCCTGCATGGGGGAACCGTGACGGCGACGACCCGCGGACCGGGACGCGGCAGCGAGCTTGTCGTCACGCTGCCGGAAAGCCCGATGACGGCGGCTGCGGCGCCCGAACGCGCACCCGAAGCCCGTGCCGTCGCCACGCGCAGCGAATCCGTAGTCGTGGTCGATGACAATCGCGACGCGGCCGAACTCGTGAGCGAGATGCTTTCGGCAGTCGGACACGAAGTGAGCGTGGCCCACGATGCGCTGCAGGCGCTTTCGTTCATCGCGCGCCTGAAACCGACGGTCGTGGTGCTCGACATCGGCCTGCCGGTGATGGACGGTTACGAGCTTGCGCGCCGCATACGCGACGAGTTCGGTGAAAACTCTCCGCGCCTCATTGCAGTGACGGGTTACGGCCTCGACCAGGACAAGGCGCGAAGCAAGGAAGTGGGCATCGACACCCATCTGGTAAAACCGGTGGATCTGGAGATGCTCATCGCGGCGGTGAGCGCGCCGCCAGTTGCGTAGCGTGTCGTAGGCTGTCGCATGCTGCCGGCCGGCGCCGATCCGGCTGTTACCCGCGCAGTGACCGGCATCCATCGTGAGTCTTCCGAGTCACGAGGGATGCCTTACGTCACCGATCGCGCTCAGTTCGCGAGGATGTTCGACTCCTTGACGACCCTGGTCCAGCGCTCGTAGTCCTTAACGATGCGCTCGCCGAACTGCTGCGGCGTGCCGCCCGTGGGCATCATGCCATCGGCCTCGAGCGTCTTCTTGATACCCGGATCCTGCAGCGCCTTGTTGATGGCGGCATTGAGCTGATCGATGATCGGCTGCGGGGTTCCGCGCGGCGCCATCGTCCCGAACCACAGCAGCACCTCGTAACCCGGCACCGTTTCGGCTACGGTCGGAACATTGGGCAGTGTGTGCCAGCGCTTGGGCGTCGTCACCGCAATCGCCCTCAGCTTGCCCGTAGCGATCTGCGGCGTGACCGGCAACAGGCTGCCGATGATCACCGGCACCTGGCCCGACAGCAGATCGGTCATCGCCGCGCCGGTGCTCTTGTACTGGATGGCGACCATTTTGATCTTGGCCATGCTCGAGAACAGCTCGGTGGCCAGATGCGTGGCGCCACCCGTCCCGGTTCCGGCATAGCTCAAGCCGCCCTTGGTCGTGCGCGCGAGAGCGATGAGCTCCTTCGTCGTCTTCGCGGGCAGCGAAGGATGAATGGTGAGGACGAAAGGCGTGTAGCCGAATTCAGCCACGGGAACGATGTTCTTGATCGGATCGAAAGCAGGCTTCTGCACCGCGGAGGTCGCCGAGAAACTCGCTGACATCATCATGATCGTGTAACCATCCGGCGTCGCCCTCGTCGTCGCTTCCATCCCGATCAGCCCGCCGGCGCCGCCGCGATTGTCCACCACGAACTGCTGGCCGAGAGACTCGGTCAGCTTGTGGGAAAACTGGCGCGCAGTGATGTCGCTGCCGCCGCCGGGTGCGAATGGCACGATGACCCGCACCACTTTGGAGGGATATTGCTGGCTGTGCGCAACCGACGTCATGCCGATCAGTGCACACGCCACAGCCCCGGCCAGGGCACCCACACGCTTGATTCCTGAATTCATTCGAACGCTCCTCATTTAGCTTTTTCTGCCAGGCACCGTGCCTGAGCGGGCGTCAGCATAGCACGCACGTCGTATAACGCCGCAGGCGCCATTTC
>JBKJKJ010000546.1:0-21266 GCA_046597455.1 Burkholderiales bacterium | reverse complement strand
AGGGCAGGGTCGAGGTAATCGCAGCGGTTCATGAACCAGGTGCCGGTCTCGATCCGCTCGCCGATACGCAACGCAGCGTCGGGGTCGAGCGTCCAGACCGATGCGCTGAGGCCGTAGCGGCTGTCGTTCATGAGCCGGATCGCTTCTTCGTCGTCCTCGACGCGCATGATGCCCACCGTCGGGCCGAAAGTCTCTTCGGTCATGATCCGCATGCGGTGATCGACGTTCACGAGCACCTGCGGCGCGAGGTACGGCGTGCCTTTCCGTGCCGCCGGGAATCGCGAGGGTTCGATGAGCGCTGTGGCACCCATTTCGAGCGCCTCATCGATCTGTCGCCTCACGTTGTCGGCTGCATCGGTGCGGACCATGGGTCCGAGCGTCGTCTCGCCATCCAGCGGATTGCCGAGCCGGTAGTGGCGGGCCAGGTCGACGAAAGCGTCGACGAAGGCATCGTAGACGTCGCGATGGGCGTAAATGCGCTCGATGCCGCAGCACGACTGTCCTGAATTGAAGAATGCGCCGTCGACGAGATTCTCCACGGTCGCGGCAAGCGAGGCGTCGGCCCGAACGTAGGCGGGGTCTTTGCCGCCGAGCTCGAGCCCAGTCCGGATGAAGCGCTCGCCCGCGGCGCGTTGAATCGCGCGGCCGCCGCCGACCGATCCCGTGAACGCCGCAAAAGCGATGCGCTCGTCCCGGATTACGCGCTCCACCTGTTCGTGATCGAGGTGCAGAAACTGGAATACGCCCTCAGGCATGCCCGCGGCTTCGAACGCTTCGGCGTAGCGCTCGGCGACCAGAGGCGTCTGCTGCGCCATTTTGAGGATGACGGTGTTGCCCGCGAGCAGTGCCGGAACGATCGCGTTCACGGACGTGAGCCACGGGTAATTCCACGGCGCCACTACGAGTACCACACCGAGCGGCTCGTGGCGGATGAAGCGCCGGAAATGATCCCGGGGCTCGATCGCGATGTCGGCGAGCGCCGACTCGGCGATGTCCGCCATGTAGGCCGCGCGTTCGTTGAAGCCGCGCCGGATCTCGAGCGGGCTGTAGGCGATCGGGCGGCCCATTTGCCATGTGAGCTCCGCCGCGAGCGCGTCCGCGCGTTCGACGCACCACGCGGCCATGCGTCGGACAACCGCGGCGCGCTCGCCGACGGGAAACGCTTTCCATTGCTTTTGCGCAGCCGCTGCGTGCGTGAGCGCGGTTTCGACGTCGCGCGCGGAAGCGAGCTCGCGCTCGACGTGAATCGAGCCATCGACCGGGCTGACCGTTCTCTGGATGCGCGCTGGGTTCACGAGGGATGGCCGATCGCGTGAGCCGGCCTCACTGCGGTGTGACGTACGCGGCGGTGAGCCCGCCGTCGATGAGGAACTCGGTGCCGGTCATGAACGAGGATTCGTCCGACGCCAGGAAGAGCGCGCCCTGGGCGATTTCTTTCGCCTCGCCGAAGCGCCCCATCGGGATGTGCACCAGGCGCCGCTGCTTCTTCTCGTCGGTATCGAGAAAGTCCATCAGCAGCCTGGTGCGCAGCGGGCCCGGGCACAGTGCGTTCACCCGGATGTTTTCGCGTGCATGAATGACGGCAAGTTCGCGCGTCATCGACAGGACCGCGCCTTTGCTGGCGGTATAGGCGATTTGCGGCGTGGCGGCACCCATCAGTGCGACGAACGAAGCGGTGTTGATGATCGAGCCGCCGCCTGCCCGCCGCAACGCGGGGATGCCGTACTTGCAGCCGAAGAACACGCCTTTGGCGTTGATGCCCATCGTGAGATCCCACACCTTCTCATCGGTGCCGACCGCGTCATCGTCGCTGCCGTGCATGATGCCTGCGTTGTTGAAAAGGACGTCGAGCTTGCCGAACTGCGATTCGGCAAACTCGACCATGCGTTCGCACTCGCCCGCTTTGGAGACATCGGCGCGAGTGTACGCCGCGCGGCCGCCTTGCTCACCGATCATGGCGACGGTTTGTGCACCGGCCTCGTCGTTCACGTCGACCACCGCGATCGCCGCGCCTTCACGCGCGAAAAGCAGTGCGGCCTCGCGCCCTATACCGCTGCCGGCGCCGGTGATCAGCGCTACTTTGTTTTTCAGGCGCATGGCGATCAGATCCTCTCGAAATACCGCTTTCGCTCCCAGTCCGTCACGGCGAAGTTATAGGCGTTCTGCTCGGTCCGATAGAAGTGGAGATAGTGCTCGACGACGTCGGCGCCGAAAGCGCGTTTTGCAAAGTCGCTGGCCTCGAAGCAATCAGCCGCTTCGGCAAGGGTATAGGGGACACGAGGCAGGTCGCGCGCCGCATACACGTCCCCGCTGAAATGCGCGGGCGGCTCGATGCGGTTGGTGATGCCGTCGAGTCCCGAGGCCAGCGAGGCTGCGAAAGCGAGATACGGATTGCAGTCCGCGCCCGGAATGCGGCACTCGATGCGCATGCCTTTGCCTTTGCCCAAAACGCGAAAACCCGCCGTGCGGTTGTCGAAGCTCCATGCGAGCCGCGTCGGCGCCCACGAGCCTTCGACGTAGCGCTTGTAGGAATTGATCGTCGGCGCGTAGAACACCATCATTTCAGGCACGTGTGCGATCCAGCCGCCGAGGAACCAGCGGAAGGCGTCGGAGCATTGCACCGGGCCGAGTGTCGTGTCTCCGGGAAATGCATTCGCGCCGTCGCGCCACAGGCTCAGGTGTATGTGACAGCTCGATCCGGGCTGATCCGCAGCGAACTTCGCCATGAAAGTCACGCTGATGCCTGCCGCATCGGCGAGCTCTTTCATGCATTGCTTGAACACGACGTGGCGATCGGCCATGTCCAGTGTTGCGGCATAGCGCACGTTGACTTCGTGCTGGCCGAGTCCCCACTCGCCTTTAGAGGTTTCGACCGGAACGCCCGACTGCTTCAGGTGCCGCCGCACCGCGCCGTGGAAGTCTTCCGAGCGCGTGGCCTGGAGTACGTGATAGTCCTCGCGATACCAGCCGGCGGGCGAAAGATCGCGATAATCGTGTGCGGCCGCTTCACGATAGCTCTTGCGAAACAGGTAGTGCTCGAGCTCCGAGGCGGCGAAGCTTTCGTATCCGAGCGCGTGCGCGGCGTCGACCTGCTGCCTGAGTATCGTGCGCGGGGCGACCGGAACGTGTGCGTCGGTCTTCTCGTTCTTCAGATCGCACAGCACGAACGCGCTTTTGTCGAGCCAGCTCGCGACGCGCAGGGTTTTCATGTCGGGCACGAGCTGGAAGTCGCCGTAGCCCAGCTCCCAGCTGGCATAGGTGTAGCCCGGGACGGGCTCCATTTCCATGTCGGTGGTGAGCAGGTAGTCGCAGGCGTGTCCGCCTTCTTCGACAATGTCGTCGACGAACATTCCGGCATCGAAGCGCTTACCCAGGAGCCGCCCGTAGTGATCGGTGAAACCGACCACGACGGTCTCGATATCGCCTTTGGCGACGAGCTCGCGCAGCTCGGCGAGCTGCAGCAACCCCTGTAACCGCTGTTCGTGCTCGCTCATTACAGGCTCCAAGACTGCGGAAGCACCATTCTCGCCGATGGCGCTCCGGCTTGGAAGGACGCCGAAGTCGATGGGCCCTGAGTGTCCGGCCCGGTCAGGGCCGTGGATGTCTGGTGGCTGTATCAGTCATTTCGAGCGTAACTTTCGCGACGGCCGCCCGCTCGAAAGCGGGCACGTCGCTCACCGGTCAGTTGCTGCGGGTTCTAACGTTAGACTCCATCAGGTTTTCCCCGGGATGATGACTTCGACGCGGCGATTCTGCTGGCGCCCGGCGGCCGAGCTGTTGCTCGCGACCGGATTCGATTCGCCGAAGCCCCGCGCAGAAATGCGGTTCGACGCCAGTCCGCGATCCATCAGGGCGATTTTCACCGCGTTGGCGCGCCGCTCGGAGAGGACCCGATTCATCTGCTCGGAACCCATCGAGTCGGTATAGCCTTCGATTTCGACGGTGCGCTCGGGATTTTCTCGCATGAACGTCGCGAGCTGATCGAGCGTGCGCGCGGCACCGGGGTTGAGCTCGGCGCGGCCGGTATCGAAGAGCACGTCGCCCAGCGTGAGCACCATGCCGCGTTCGGTCTGCTTGGCTTTCAGTTGTTCGAGCTGTGCCTCGAGCGTTTGCGCGCGTGCCCCTGCCGCTGCAGCGCTCGCCTGTGAGGCCGCAGCGTTGGCCTGTGACGCCTGCGCAGCGGCGAGGCGCTGTTCGGCGAGCTTGCGAGCGGTATCGGCCTGGGTGCGGGCGACTTCAGCCTGGTTGCGCTGCGCTTCGGCTTCCATGCGGGCTTTCTCGGCAATCACGCGTTGCGTGTCCGCGTCGCGCGTTCGTGCGTCGATGAGGATGCGGTCGCGCCTGACGGACGCATCAGCCACCGCCTGCTCGGCCTGCGCCACCTTCGCGGCCTGCAAAGCGACCTCGGTGCGCTGTTTGGCGAGGTAAGCATAGTGCTCGACTGCCCCTTCATCCTCGCCTGCGCGCAGCGCAGATTCCGCCTGTTGAAGGGCCTGCTGTGCCTTGCGCAGCTCAATGGGAGCGCTGCGCGCAACCTGGCTGTCTGCAACCGCACGCTCGTAGCTGGTGCGGGCGGCGTCGAGCGTCGCGTTGCGGGCGGGCGCCGTCGCGCAGGCTGCCAGCAGGAGTGCGGCAGCCGCGGATAATGCATGGCGGGTGCCGAAAGGGCGTAGGGTTTTCATAGGGGTGGATCCTCGTGAATATTGGATGTAGGCTCAGGGCGCAAGGCGGCGGGCCGCAAGCCAGCCAGCGAGGGTCAAGGCCGACCCTGGCGCTCGAGCTCGTTGCGCAGCAGGGCATCGCTGCGCGCCAGTTCGGCCGCGGCGGCGTGCGCTTTCATCGCACGGGCCTTGCGCTCGGCGAGCTCCGCATCGACCTCGGCTTGTGCAGCGAGACGCCGCGCCGGATCGAAACGCTCTTCGCGTACGGCGGCTTGCGCCTTGGCGAACTTGTCGCGTGCGGACATGAGCTCCATGGGCGCCGCGTCCCGGGCGCCGGCACGTTCGGCCTGTTCGATCGACGCTTTCGCGGCGGCCAGCTCCGCCACCGGCGCGATACCCGGCGTTGCACAGGCGGCCAGGAGCAGTGCAAGGCTGCCGATAAGGGGAAGCGCCCACAGACGATGCAGGGTGCTCGTATGACGATTCATAGGTCTACTCCTCAAAAGTTCGTGTTCCGGCGGATATCCTGCTGAACATGCCGGCAACATCGTGGCGTCAATCGGGCCGGTTGGCGTGCGTTTTGAGTTCTTCCAGGATCGCCGCAAACATCTGCTCATTCTCCGAAGCGTTGCGCATCGGCTTGTCGAGGCTGCGGGTCAGTGAGGCGACGTGGTTCTCATCGGCGCACATGTACAGCTGCCCCATTTTTTCGGCGACGGCACGGTAGCTGTTGTCGATGTCCTGTACCCGGCGCAGGAGGTCCTGCAGCACGGCTTCGGTCATTTCCTCGAGCTCAACGGGTGTGGTGACGGCTTGGGTCATGGCTGTATCCTTTTTTCATTGATCCTGGTTTGGTATCGGTCGGCGGGCGTCCGTATTGCGGGAAAGGCTGCGGCTGCGATCGATGGTGTTCGATCGATCACGCCCTTTCACGCCGAGTCACGAGGTCGGTCAGCGAGTGCGGCGCAGCAGTGTCGACTTCGCCGAGGTGCGGGGTCGCTACGACCACCGAGCGCAGGTGCTCGTTCAGCAGACGGAACTCGGTCGCGATGAGCTGATGAAGATTCTCGATCCGCGATGCTTCAGCCTTGTCCGCGAGGTTCTGGACACGCTGCGTCTCCTTCAGAAGCTTGCGTGTTTCCAGCAGCGTGCCGATCTGGTTATGCAGATACGCGATGAAAAACAGCGCGGCCAGCACCCCGGCCATGCCGAGCATGACGATGCCCAGCGGTGCCTGGACTTGTGCTACGCCCAGATCGAGCGGGGCCGCGACCATCAGCGTGGGCCAGTTCAGCACGGCGAACGCGGCGATGAGTATTACGGCGGCAAGAGACAGCAGGGTACTCAGTCGTTTCATGTCGGTCTCCGGTGGAGGGGGTGGGGGGTGGAGGTGGCGCGATGCCAGTCGGAAGCCGGCGGATGCGTTTTTGTTGTTGTCCGGCCTGACGAAAACCAGTTTAGATTTTTATGAATGCGAAGTAAAATCCATTTATGGACATGAAGATTTTCAAAAATGAAAATTAAGGCTGATTCCGGGCCTCTTGTCGATCGTGGCGACCGTTCGCCGCTTCTGCCGCGGCCGCAGCTCACCTGGACCGACTTTCACACCGTGCTCGCGGTGGCGAGGCACGGCAGTGTCGCCAAAGCCTGCAAGTCGCTGGACATGACGCACTCGACGTTGCTGCGCAAGCTCGATCTGATCGAATCGCGCCTGAAGACAAAGCTCTTCGACCGGGCGCGAGGACGCTACGCGCTGACGCAGGCCGGGCACGAGATCGAGCAGGCCGCGGGCGCATTCGAGCCGCTCGCGCTCGCGGCCGAGACGCGGGTGCAGGGACGGGACCTGCGGCCCAGCGGGGACGTGCGAGTCACCGCGGCGTCCATCGTCATCGAGTACCTGCTGCCCGGCGTGCTGATGCAGTTCGCCTCGGCTTTTCCCGACGTCAGGATCGAGCTGGTCGCCTCGCGCGATCACATGAGCCTGTCGCGGCGCCACGCCGATGTCGCGATCCGCATCGCTGACCACGCGCCGGAGTGGCTGGTCGGGCGCAAGCTCGCGGAGGTGCAGTTCAAGGTGTATGGATTGAGGCAGGGGAGAGCACGTTCGCTACGCGACATCGAAGAGCTGGGCGCGCAGCGACGGTGGATCAGCTTCGAGCGCGATGTGCGCGACCTCAAGTTCGACCGCTGGCTCGCCGATCGCGTGCCGGAATCGAGTGTCGTGCTGCGTGTAGACAACTTCAGCCACGCGTTGAAAATGGTTCAGGCGGGTCTGGGCATTGCCTTACTGCCCGCTTTTCTGGAGGACTACGTCCCTGAGCTGCAGGCTTTGACGGCGCCGATCGAGGAAGCGCAGACGCCGCTGTGGCTGATCACGCATCCGGAGCTGAAGAACGCCATGCGCATCAAAGTGCTGATGCGCGCGATCGGCCCCGCGCTCACCCACGTCCTTTCAGCCGCACCCGAGGGCAGCAACGCACCCTAGCGAACCTCTGAATAAGCCCCGATGCACCAGTCAGCGTCATTCTGGCGAAGGCCAGAATCCATTTCGATCAGAACGTGAACGATGGATGCCGGCGTACGCCAGCATGACGATGCGGTTGATCAGAGCGTCCTTCGATCGCCGTCACCTGCGTTTCCATTGCGGCGCCCGCCCGAGTGCGCCTGCGGGTTGCGCGTTGCGCGTTGGATCGAGGAATGGAGAGCGGACCCTCACGCCCGCTGCTTCGCCTGTTTGGCGAGCTCGCGCGCGATCAGCATGCGCTGGACTTCGGAGGTGCCTTCGCCGACGCGATAGTGCCGCACGTCGCGATAGAAGCGCTCGATGGGATAGCCGGTGATGACGCCCATCCCGCCGTGGATCTGGATTGCGCGGTCGGTGACGCGACCGACCATTTCCGAGCAATAGAGCTTGGCCATGCTCGGCTGGCTGCCGGTGTCGATGCCCGCTTCGACATCGCGTATCGTGGCGTAGGTCAGCGCCCGCGCAGCGGTCAGCTCCACGGCTGAATCGGCGAGCATCCACTGTATCGCCTGGCGCTCGGCCAGCGGTTTGCCGAAAGTCTGCCGGGTCAGCGCGTAATCGGTCGCCATTTCGAGCACGCGATCTGCGGTTCCGATGCACGAGCACGCGATGCTCAGGCGCCCTTCGGTGAGCGAAGTCATCGCGATCTTGAAACCCTGGCCGACTTCGCCCAGCACGGCCGAGTCGTCCACCCGGCAATCCTCGAAAGTGAGCTCGGCGAGCTTGATCGCGGCAGAGCCGATGGTGGTGTCGACGCGCGTGACTGAAAAGCCCGGTGTGCCGCGCTCGACGAGGAAAGCCGAAATGCCGCCGCGTGCGCGTTTCTCGGGATCGGTCACGGCGATCACCAGGATGAAATCCGCTTTGTCGCCGCCGTTGATGTAGTGCTTGCGTCCGTTGAGCACCCAGCCGCCGGAGACTTTCGCGGCGCGCGTCGTCATGGCGGCCGAATCGCTGCCGGCCCCGGGCTCGGTGAGCGCGAAAGCCGTGCACGTCGTGCCGTCGGTGAGCCCGGGCAGGTATTTCCGGCACTGCGCTTCGGTGCCGAAACGCGCGATCGCGGTCGGCGTGATGCCGCTCGTGGCGCCCACCACCGTCGTATACACCCGGTGACTGCGGCTCAGCTCTTCCAGCACGAGGCAGTAGTGCGCGAGTCCGACTCCCGCGCCCCCATACGCCTCATCGAGACGCATGCCGAGATAACCATTGCGTGCGAGCAGCGTCAAAGCGTCCTGCGGAAACGCGCCGGTCTCGTCGATCACCCGGGCGAGCGGCTCGAGCTCCGAAGTGACGAACTTGCGCACCGCTGCGCGCGATTCTTCCGCTTCCGGTCCCAGGCTGATGTTCATGGACGGCCTTTCAGTTCGGGTTTGATGATGAGTGCGTCGACGACGCGAACGCCGGCACCGTTCGCCATGACGACGAGCGGATTCACGTCGAGCGCCTGGATGTGTGCGCCCAGATCGTGCGCGAGCCACGACACGCGCTCGATCGCATCGGTCAGCGCCGCGATGTCGCGCGGCGGCGCGCCGCGAACGCCGTCGAGCAGCGAGCGCGCCTTGAGCTCGTCGAGCATATCGCCGATGTCGTCTCTGCAAAGCGGTGCGATGCGATGCGTGACGTCGCGCAGCACCTCCACATGTATGCCGCCCATCGCCACCGTGATCACCGGCCCGAACACCGGGTCGACCGTGACGCCGAGCAACATTTCCAGCCCGGGCGGCACCATCTCCTGAACCAGGACGCCGTCGATACGCGCCCGACTGTCGTGGCGGTGCGCCGCGGCCGTCACGTCTTCGAACGATTTCCGCACCGCATCGTCGCCCGATATGTAGAGCCGGATCGCGCCCGCTTCGGTCTTGTGCGGGATATCGGGCGATTCGATTTTGAGCGCGACCGCGCCGCCCAGCTCACCGGCGAATCTCACGGCTTCTTCGGCCGTGCGCGCGAGCCGCTCCTGCGTGACAGGCAGCCCGTAGGCCGCGAGCACCGCCTTGCTCGTGCGCTCGGTCATCACCGGCCCGGCCTGCATCAGGAGATTCGCCGCGCGCTCGACGTCGATGTTCGCAGGGCGGGTGATCGCGCCGTGGCGCGGCCGCTTTCGAAACCGTTCCAGGAAAGCCGCGTAGTCGAGGCTTGCCCGCACTGCTTTCACGCACGTCAGCGCATCGCGGTAGGTGGGCACGCCGCGCGCAACGAGCGTTGCGGCGGTGAGACGCGGATCCTCGGCGCAAAAGCCGGTCCACACGACCGCAAGCGGCTTGTCTATCGTCTTGTGAAGAGCGACGATCGCATCGAGCGCGCCGACGGTGGGTATGACGAGGATCGGCAGCAGGACGTCGACGTTCTCGTCCTCGGCGATGAGCCGCAGTGCGTCGGTGAACAGCGTCGGCGCACCGGTCTGTGCCGAAGTGAGATCGATCGGATTGGAGACGCCGGCAAAATCCGGCAGGAGCTTGCGCACACCCTCGGCGGTCTGCGCGCCGAGCACTGGCCATTCGAGGCCTTCGCCGGCACCGACTTCCGCCACCAGCACCGCGTGTCCGCCGGATCCCGTGACCGCGACGGCACGCGGGCCGGCCGGCCGCCTGCGCGTGCGCAGCATCTTGGCGAGCTCGTAAAGCTCGTTGCAATCGGACACGCGCATCACGCCGAACTGGCGAAACGCCGCGTCGTACACGGCGTCGGCGCCGGTAATGGCGCCGGTATGGGATGCGGCGGCGCGCTGACCGGCCTGCGTGCGGCCGAACTTGAGCACCACGAGCGGCTTGCCGCGCACCGCGGCCGCTTCGGCGAGCGCGATGAAGCGCGGGCCCGAGCGCAGCATTTCGAGCGCCATCATGATGACATCGCTCGCATCGTCCTCGACCATGAACCGCGCGAACTCGATCGCGTCGAGGTCGGCCTCGTTGCCTACGCTCACTTCGTAGCTCACGCCGAGGCCGGCCTCCTGGGCGCGCCACATGACGTTGACCTGCATGAGGCCGCCGCTGTGGCCGACGATGCCGACGTTTCCCGCGGGGCGGCGCCCTTCGCGGAGCGCAGCCGTGTTGGTCATGGCAAAGCCGTCGACGAAATTGACGAAGCCGTTGCAGTTCGGGCCCATGATGCGAAGGCCGCTCCTGCGTGCGAACGCGGTGAGCGCGTGCTGAAGCGCCATACCTTTTGCGCTGCCGGTTTCCGCGTAGCCGCCGCTCAGGATCGTGACGTAGCGAACGCCGCGCGTTGCACAGTCCTCGAGGACTGCCATGGTTCTGTCGGCGGACAGGACGATACCGACATGCTCCGGCGTCTCCGGCAGCGCGCCCAGGTCCGGATAACAGGTGTGCCCGAACACCTGCGCCCGGCCCGGGTTGATCGGATAGATCGGCCGGCCGTAACCGAACGCAAGCATGGCTTTGGAAAGGCGTCCGCCGAACTTCGTGAGATCTTCACTCGCACCCACGAGTGCTGCAGAGGCAGGCGCGAAGAAGCTTTTGAGCTGGGCGGGCGTGCTGGCGGTCGTCAACCTTGTGAACCTCCTCCGGGCGCCGCTCTTCGGCGGCGTGGCATTCGCTTATGCGGTTTTTGCAGCACGCGCGCGGTCGAGTCCGGCGATTGCGCTTCCGACGCGGGGCGATCGTAGACGGGTCACATCCCGGGGCGCCGTCCCTGGGGAATGGCCGGTAGCGCATCGCAGATGCTGCGGTCGCTCCCGATGCCTTGGCGCAGGCGCAATGCACGTTCGCGGAATGCGCGCTCCCGCATTGCTGCACGATTGCTCATCCGGCGCTGGAATTAAAACCCCGTGTCGTAAAGCCGTGAACGCTGCAGATCGCCGAAGAGTATGGGGTTGCGCGCTGATCGCGGTCAAGGCGTACGGGACGCGCGGTCAGCCTGCGCGCGGTATCTCGAAGAGCGCGTCTGGTAATTGCAAAATAGAAGCCGGAGAACTCAGCCGGCCAGCCATTGCGCAATGCCGTGGTAGAGCGGGATGCCCACGACGACGTTGAATGGAAACGTCACGCCCAGTGAAAGGGTGAGATAGAGCGAAGGGTTCGCTTCCGGGATGGCCAGCCGTATGGCCGGCGGAACGGCGATGTAAGAGGCGCTCGCGCCCAGGATTGCCACCAGCGTCGTTCCGCCCACGCCCAGCCCGAGGCAGTAGTGACCGACGGCAAGGCCCAGGCTCGCGCCAAAGAGCGGCATGAGCAAGCCGAATGCGATGAGGAATGCGCCGATCTTGCGAAACTCGTTGAGGCGCGTCGCCGCCACCATGCCGAGCTCGAGCAGGAACAGGCACAGCGCGCCCATGAAAATGCTTTTGAAGAAAGGGTTCACGGCCTCCAGGCTCGCGGGGTTGACCACCGCGCCGATGAGCAAGCTCCCGAGGAGCAGCACGACACTGCCATGAGTGAGCGACCTCGCAAGCGCGCTGCCCAGCCCGCTTGCCGCAGGCGCGCCGTCGAGCGAGCGGCGCACTTTCTGCGCAAGCAGAAGACCGATGATGATCGCGGGGGATTCCATGACCGCGAGCATGATGAGGGGGTAAGTTTCGAACGCGATGTCGCGCGACTGAAGCCAGGCGATAGCCGTGAGGAAGGTCGCAGCGCTCACCGACCCGTAATGGGCGGCAATGGCGGCGGCATTGAGCCCATCGAGACGCCCGAGACGCGTCAGGACGGCAAAAGCGATCAGCGGCAGCGCAATGCTGAGGACCAGCGCGGCGATGATTGCCCCCGCCGCTTTGTCCATGCTCGCGTGAGCGAGCTCGGCCCCGCCCTGCAGCCCGATACCGATCAGCAGGTAAATCGACAGTGCTTTGGCCAGGTCGGGCGGAAACTTCAGATCGGAGCGGCACGCCTGTGCGCCGGCGCCGAGGGCGAAGAAAAGTACAGGAGCGATGAGTAGACTTGCGATAGCGGTCATGTTCTTTCTGAGGGGAGACGCACCGGGCGGAATGTGGGCGCATCGTATAGATTCAGAGGCATAGAGTAAAATGATATTAGATGACCATAACCATAGATAAAAAACTATGAAACACCGAAGCCGTTCCGCGATGCCGGTTACATTGAACCAGTTGCGCGTATTCGATGCAGTCGCCCGGCATTCGGGTTTCACTCGCGCAGCGGAGGCCCTGCACCTGGCCCAGCCCACCGTGTCGATGCAGATCAAGCAGCTGTCCCAGAACGTAGGGGTGCCGCTGTTCGAGCAAATCGGCAAGAAAATCCATCTCACCGACGCCGGCCGCGCTCTGCAGTTGACGTGCGTCGAAATTTTCGAAGCGTGGTCGCGCTTCGAAATGACCGCAGCGGACCTCAAGGGACTGAAGCAGGGACGGCTGCGCCTCGCCGCCGTGACGACCGCGGAATACGTATTGCCGCGCCTCCTGGGCCCTTTCAGCAAACGCTACCCGGGCGTGGACATCGCGCTCGAGGTCGGCAACCGCAGCGCCACCATCGAGCGCTTGGCGCGCAACGAGGACGATCTCACCATCATGGGCATGCCGCCCAGAAACCTCGATATCGTTCGCTATCCTTTCGCTGACAACCCGCTGGTGGCCATCGCGCCGCGCGGACATCCGCTCGCAGCCCGCCGCCGGATTGCGCTGCAGCGTCTCGCGCAGGAGCCTTTCCTGATGCGCGAATCCGGCTCCGGGACGCGCCTGGCGACCGACCGGTTCCTGAAAGACAAGGGGTTGAAGCTCAGCGTCACGATGGAGCTCGGAAGCAACGAAGCCATCAAACAGGCGGTAGCGGGCGGACTCGGTCTGTCGATACTCTCGCTGCACGCCCTGGGCCCGGAGGCCCGGCTGCGATCCCTGGTCATGCTGGATGTCGAAGGGCTGCCGATCCTGCGTTCGTGGTATATCGTGCATCCGACCGGAAAACGGCTGTCCGTGCTGGCGCGCACATTCTTCGATTACCTCATGGAAGAAGGCCGGCATCCGGCGTACGCCGCATTGCCACCCGGGCGAGGCACACGCCAGCGCGTCTGAGTCCGGCTTCGCGCTCGCGCCGGCGCGGTCAGGCCGGCATCGCACATCGGCAGCCGGACACGTCATCGGTTCTGGTAAGGTCGGCGGTTGTCGGAATTGCGCTGCGCGGCGAGCAAGGCGCTAGAGAAAGGCAGGGATTGAATGTTCTGGCTCATCGGCCCGCTCATCATCGTAGTGCTGGTGTTAGTGGCGGGTTATCGGAAGACTGCGCTGGGCCTGTTCGTCGGTGTGATCATCGCCGGCATTCTGACCTATTGGCTCACACTCGAGGTGCAGGAGCACGCCGCCACTCGCATATCGGTCTCGGAAATCGGCCTGGACAAGGTTGCTTTCAGACGCACGTTCGACGCCAGTTACGAGCTGACCGGCAGGATCACGAACAAGTCGGAAACGTATCGCATCGACGGCGTCAGCTTCACGGTGAAAATGCGCGGTTGCGCGCCAGCCGACCCGTCGAACTGCGTGGACGCCGGCGAAGCGATTGCGCACGTTGCCGTAGCCGTGCCGCCCCTCGAGACGCGTGGTTTCATCGGCACGCTGTATTTCGGCAAGGGGCACAAGGAACCCAAAGGGACCCTCGCCTGGGATTACGAGATCTCGGCGATCATGGCGAAGCGCCAATAGCCACCACCAGCGGCCTGCGCGATCGCCCCGCCTTCGCGCGACTGCAAAATTCAATGACGCGCATCCGGCCGTTGGCCTCGCGTGGATTGAGAACGATGGAACCGGGGGCGAGTGTGCATGGCGCGGTCACGGATTCGATCCAGTCATCGAGCCTCGACCCCTATGGATTGCGTGGCGCAACAGCGCAAGGGGAGGAGACGATGGAGATTCGCCGTCCCGGAGAGCAGATTGAAATGATCCGCTTTTGTTTCGCACTGGCGGCCTTGTTGGCGTCGTTTCCGGTGTGGTCCCAGACCGCCAACATCTTCCCGCGCGTGAACGCGGACAAATCCATACGGGTCATCGTGACCACGGGCGCGGGCAGCGGCGTCGACCAGGTCACGCGTCCGATCATGGAGAAGCTCAGCCAACGGCTGGCGCGTCCCATCGTGATCGACAACCGCGCGGGTGCCAACGGGGTGATCGGCGCGAACATCGCGGCCGAGTCGATGGCCGACGGCATGACTCTGCTCAGCACCAGCAACTCGTTCGTGATCAACGGCGTGCTGAAGCGCTTCACCTACGACATCCGCAAGGCTTTCGTGCCGGTGGCCCAGATGTCCGCCCAGTACTACCTGGCGCTTTGCCCCGTTTCGTTGCCGGTCAATACGTTCACTGAGCTGCTGGATTACGCGAAGAAGAAACCCGGTGCGATCAGCTTCGGCTCGGCGGGTACCGGATCGGTCGGCCATCTCGGCATGGAAATCATCAAGGCGAAGACCCGGATCGACGTCACGCACGTGCCATACAAAGGCAACGCGCTGGCCGGTCTCGACCTCGCCGCCGGGCGCATACAGCTGCTGTTCAGCAATATCGCAGGCGCGCAAATGGTCAGGACAGGCAAGGCCAAGATGATTGCCGTGATGACGCCCAGACGCATGCCTGCGTATCCGAACGTCCCGACGGTCGCCGAGTCCGGCATTCCCGGCTTCGAGTTGAGCAATACCTACAGCCTGTACACGCTGAGCAAAGCCCCGCCGTCCGTCATCGCGGCGCTCAACCGGGAGATCATCGGGATACTGGCGTCACCCGAGTTGCGGGAGCGTTACGCCGCAGACTCGTCTGAAGTGGCGCCGCCTCACACGCCCGATGAATTGCACGGGATGTTTCTCGCGGAGTTCGACAAGTGGGCTGCTGTCGTGAAGGCCGCGAATGTCACGAGCCAGGCGCTCTATTGAGAGCTGGCGCCTGCGAACCGGCAAGCCGGACAAGAGAGGGCACAGAGGACATCGCCGCGACCGCTGTTAGACTGCGTCGATGAGCAGTTTCGATCTCAAAAGGCTGCGCTATTTCATCGCGGTGGCGGAGCTCGGCTCCGCGACGCGCGCCGCGAACGTCGCGGCCCGTATCGTCAATCCGCACATCCGGCGCAAGGTGTGTTTCGTGCGCCGCAGCGGCAGCGCCATGTCGCGCGCCGCCCAGGAGCTGGCCGCGCTGGTCTTTGAAAGCCTTTCGATGCTGATCACGACTGACATGTGGCCCGGCGCGATGCTGCCCGGGGCCGGTATACCGAAGCTCGTATAAGCCCCATACACAAGAGCTATTTCCACCGCGGGGCGGGCCGCTGTTAGCATTGTCCCGTTGCGGTGCGGCCCGGGTGCCGGGTGCGCGCCGCGCTCAATGGAGTCATCCATGGTCGAAATCAGAAAGCTCGGGGCGGCGCTGGGTGCCGAAGTACGCGGCTTCGATCCGCGGGCGCCTGTGAGCCCGCAGGACGTTCAGGCGGTCGAGCAGGCCTTTCTGGATCATCTCGTACTGCGGTTTCGCGATTCGCCCATGACCGCGCCGCAGCTTCGCGATTTCGGCAGCCGCTTCGGTCCGCTGCGCGAGCATGTGGCCAAGGACTACCGCCATCCCGAAGTGCCGGAGGTCGTGATCATGACCAACCAGGACGCGCAGGGTAACTACGATCGCGTCGGCGCCGAAAGAGGCGTCGGCTGGCATTCCGACGGCACGTTCGAACGCGTGCCGCCGAAAGCGACTCTGCTCCACGCGGTGGCTTTGCCCGATCGCGGCGGCAACACGATTTTCGCGAACATGTATCTCGCCTATGACACGATGCCGCAGGACCTGAAGCGCCGCGTCGACGACAAACAAGCCCTGTTCCGTCTGCGCGGCCGCAAGAGCCAGACGCAGGGCATCGTCGCCGCCGACGACCTGAAGAAAATGACCGACGTGACGCACCCCGTGATTCGCGTTCATCCGCAGACCGGGAAGAAATCGGTCTTCGTCAATCCCCATCACACGCTCGCGATCGCCGGGCTTTCCCGAGAAGACAGCGACGCGTTGCTGGAAGAGTTGTTCGAATGGTGCGCGCGTGACGAATTCCAGTGGGAGCAGGAATGGCGGCCCGCCGATACGATCATGTGGGAAAACCGCTCAGCGTGGCACTCCGGGCGCGCGGATTATCCCAAGGACCAGCTGAGGAAGTTTCTGCGCACGACGATCTGCGAGCGAGAGGACAGTGCTGAGAATGCAGTTACCGAGTCCGCTGATCATGCGGCCTAACAAGCTTCGCAGCCGATGGGCGCGCGGAGAAGTCGCCTCCTGCCTGTGGATCGACGTGGGCTGGCCGGTGTCGGTCGAAGCGCTGGCGAGACTGCCCTACGATGCGTTCACGCTCGACCTCCAGCACAGTCTCATCGACCGCGGCACAGCCGTTCACGTGCTCCAGGCGATATCGCTGGGCGATGGCGTTCCGCTCGTGCGTGTCACCCAGAACGACCCAGCCGAGATCGGCTTCGTGCTCGATGCCGGCGCGTATGGCGTGATCTGTCCGCAGATCGAAACGGCGGAGGACTGCCGGCGTTTCGTCGACGCATGTCGCTACGCGCCTCGCGGGCGGCGCAGCTGGGGCCCCACCCGGGGTCTGCTGTACGGCGGCGCCGATTACTTCGCATCGTACGAACGGGAGATCGTCAAGATCGCGCTGATCGAAACGGTGAAAGGCGTCGAGAACATGCGTGAAATCGCGGCGACCCCCGGCATCGACATGCTGTACGTCGGCCCGAACGATTTGACGATCGACTATGGCGGGCAGCCGACCTACGTCGCCGCCGATCCGCGCGTCGTCCACGCCATGGAGCAGTCGATAGCGCTGGCGCGCGAGCATTCGATCTTCAGCGGCACGTACGCGGGCAGCATCGAGGTCGCCGAGGCGGCGATTGCGAAAGGCTACAACCTCGTCTCGGTGGGCTATGCCGCGAAGCTGATGGTGAAGGCCGCGGCAGAGCTCCTCGAACGCGTATTTCCGGCAGCAGCGCATCGCTGAGTCCGGATCCGCGGGTCTGCGGCACGGCTCGTTACAACAATGATCGAGAGGAGAGAGCCAACATGATTGCGTCGCTGAAGAACGCGCTCACGGGCGCCGGTATCGCCGCGGCATGCGCTTTGAGCATGCTGACCTCGCTCTTCGCGCCGCTCGCGCCGGCGGCGTCTTATCCGGAGCGACCCATCCGCATGGTGGTGCCATTCGCCTCGGGTTCGAACATCGACATCACCGCGCGGCAGATCATGCCGAAGTTCTCCGAATTCCTGGGAACGCAGGTCGTCGTGGACAACCGCAGCGGCGCCGGCGGCACGATCGGCGCCAACGTGGTGGCGAAAGCGACGCCGGACGGTTACACGCTCCTCATGGGAAACGCGCCCACGCATGGCGTGGCGCCGAGCATGTACAAGGACCTCGCGTACGACCCGGTCAAGGACTTCACGCCGATCGTGCGCATTTCGACAGCGAGTTTCGTGCTCGCGGTGTCGTCGACGCTGCCGGTCAAGTCGGTAGCCGATCTCGTAAATTACGCGAAGGCGAGGCCCGGTCAGCTCAACTATGCGTCGTCCGGGAAAGGGACCACCGCGCATCTGTCGGGCGCACTGTTCAACAGCAAAGCGGGCGTGGAGCTGACGCACATTCCATACAACAGCGTGCCGCAGGCCCTGATTGACCTCGGCAACGGCGCGGTCGCCGTGATGTTCTACCCGTATCAGCCCCTCAGGCCGATGATCGACCAGGGCCGGGTGCGCCTGCTCGCATCGACGGGTGCGAAGCGCGCGTCGTATCTGCCGGACCTGCCCACGGTCATCGAAGCCGGGATTCCCGACTTCGCCGCTTTCGCGTGGCACGGTTTCTATGCGCCTGCGGGCACCCGCAAGCCTGTCGTCGACGTACTGTATTCGGCTCTGGTCAAGGCGGTCAGGGATCCGAAAGTCGCATTGGCCCTGCGCTCCGCCGGTGTCGACGTCGACATCCTCGCGCCCGCGGAATTCGCTGCGTTCACCAAAGCGGAAGTCGAGCGCTATCGTCAGGTGGTGGCACTGGCCGGCGCGAAAAGCGATTGAATCCCGATCGCTGGGGCAACGTGTTACGCGATGCCCCGGGCCTGCCGAACTCGAGCTGCAGCAACGATTCAATCCATCGTCGCCTCGCGCAGCCTGGCTACGTGCCCGAGCACACCGTCATAGGCGTATCTCGCTGCTGCTCGAGACGGCGGTAAAGCACGGCGCTGCCAGCGTTGGGATCGATTTTAGTCCCGATCCGGTGCTGATGATCACGATGCGCTCGTGCGGTTTGACCCAGCCTCGATCAATCGATTTGCGCAAGCCGGTGAGGGTCGTCGCGCTCTCGGGACATGCGAACAGCCCTTCCTCCTGCGCCAGCTCGTCGACCGAAGAAAGCGCATCCGCGGATGAGACGCCTATCGCACCGCCGCCGTGCGTGCGCATGATCTCGAGGACAGCGCGGCCTCCGGGGGGATTCGGTGACTTGAGCCCGCCCGGTGGGATGTCGATCTTTCCCCAAGGCTCGCATTCGCTGCGTTTTTCTTCGAAAGCCTTGACGACCGGTGCGCAGCCTTCGTATTGCGTGACGTAGAGACGCGGCGGCTTGCCTGAGATCCAGCCCAGCCGCAGCAGCTCGTCGAATGCTTTATAGATCGCGATCGCGCCCAGCCCGCCGCCCATCGGATAGAAGATTGCATCGGGCATTTTCCAGCCCGACTGCTCCGCGATCTCCAGGCCCATCGTTTTCTTGCCTTCGAGGCGATACGGTTCTTTCAGCGTGCAGATGTTGAGCCACCCGTGGCGCTCGCAGGCCTCCGCGACGAAACGTCCCGAGTCGTGCCAGTTCTCGAGCAGAAAAGTCGGCTGCCCGGTCGATCGGCAGTGTTGCAGGCTCGCCGGTTGCGCATCGGTCGGCAGCAGATTGACGCAGGTGATGCCGCTACGCGCCCCGTACAGGCTCCACGAGCCGCCTGCGTTGCCGGAGCTGTTGAGCGCGACCGTTTTCACGCCCAGCTCGGCGTAGCGGGATACCGCAACGGAGGCGCCCCGATCCTTGAAGGTGCCGCTGGGATTGCGGCCCTCATCTTTTACCTGGAGCGAGGCGAGCCCCAGCTTGCGCGCGAGTCGGGAGGCTTCGAGCAGCGGTGTGTAGCCTTCACTCAGGGAAATTACGTGATGGCGATCTTCGACCGGCAGCAGCGGCGCGTAGCGCCAGAGGGTCGCCGGGCCGCGCTCGATATCGCGCGGCGTGACTTCGCGTCTCATCCTTTCGAGGTCGTACCTCGCAATCAGCGTCTCGCCGGGTGCGGCACTGCGCGGGATTCTCGCGTCGTGGCGCTTGCCAGTGCTCGATTCGATATGCGTAAGATAGGTGCGCGCGGTTTCGCTCATTGGAGTTTGATCCCTGCCTGGCTGACGACGTTTCGCCAGCGTTTCACGTCATTTTCGATCAGCGTGCTGAATTCGGCCTGATCGAGCGGGGCGATGTCCAGCGCGAGGCTCGCAAAGCGTTCTTTCACGTCGGGAAGCTCGAGCGCGCGTGCGATTTCCTGGTGCAGGCGCTGCACGATATCCGGTGGCGTGCCGCCGGAAGCGAGAATCCCATACCAGTGCACCACGACGAAGTCCTTGACGCCGGCTTCCTGGAACGTCGGGACCTCCGGCAGCAGGGGATGGCGCGACGCGGACGTGATGCCGAGCCCTTTGAGCCGGTGAGCCTGAATGTGCGGAACGATCGGAGGCGACGCGTTGAACGCGAGCGGGATCTGTCCCGCAACCACATCCGAGATCGCCGGGCCCCCGCCTTTGTAGGGGACATGGTTGAGCACGAGTCCGGTCCTGAGGCGAAGCAGCTCGTAGCTCATGTGCGGCGAGCTTCCCTGTCCACTCGTGCCCATCGCCAGGGTCTGGGTCTGCGCGCGCGGCATGGCGAGGAGGTCTCTGAGCGTGTTCGCCTTGAACGTTGGATGCGCGACGAGCACCTGTGGCGCGGTTGCGACGCGAATGACGGGGGCGAAGTCCTTGATGGCGTCGTAGGGGGGCTTGGCGTAGGTCACGACGTTGATTGCGTGCGGCACGTCGGCGAGGATCAATGTGTAACCATCGCCTGGCGCCTTCGCCACGATCTCGGTGCCGATCATGCTCGCAGCGCCAGGGCGCGTGTCGACGACGATGGTCTGGCCGAGCTGCGCACCGAGCTTCTGACCCAGCACGCGCGCGATGATGTCCGAGCCGCCGCCCGGTGCATAAGGCACGACCAGCCGGATCGGTCTGGTTGGATAGCGCTCTGCAGCGTCGAGCGGTGGTGCCGTGAGTACCACGACCAGTGACGCGAGCACGGCGTGCGCCGATCTCGTCTTCGCAACCTTGATGATCCCCGCCCTCGCGCATCGCATTCGCCAGTCTCCTCTCACGAGCGTACATCGAGTCAGACGGTCATTCGTTTGTCGCAATCACGACGCGCATACAATGCCATAAAACATTCACTTCGTCGCCAGCTGGCGAAGGCCGGAAAAGGCCGCGGAGTCTTGGGCGGATGCATTGGAGCCTCAGACGCGGAAGGGTGATACATTCCAGGATCGTTTGCGCCCCCGACAAGCGGACCATTCATCCGTCGACCGATAAGCCATCGTGGATCGAAGACAGTTTCTCGCGACGAGTGCGGCTGCAGGCCTCTCGGCACTTCCGCTCAACGCCGGCGCAGCCCGGAGCGATGCGGTGCGCTCACGTTGGTCGCCCGGCGCGGTGGAACACCTGCTTCCCACGGTCGACCATCAGAACATACTCATCAAGGTCTCCTTCTCGAGGCCGCTTGCCGGCGCCCCCTGGCTGCACGTCGACGGACGTCGATTTCGCGGTCGTGCGACCGCTACCGAAGGCTCGTTCTGGACTTTTCACGCCGGCGGGCTCGTACCCGCACACCGCTACGAGTGTGGTCTGCGCGAAGCAGGCGGCACTGCGTTGTGCGATCCCTGGCCGATCAAGACCTTTCCGCGTCCGGATGACGCTCCCAAATCATTCCGGGCGCTCATGTACACGTGTGCCGGCGGCGATGATTTCTCGCGGCGATACCTTCCGATTCCGATGCGCATCAGGCTTCTGCAGCGAGGTCTGTCGTTCGCGCCCGATGCACTCGTGGCGATTGGGGATCACATTAACTGGGACC
>JBKJKJ010000522.1:0-6994 GCA_046597455.1 Burkholderiales bacterium | reverse complement strand
ATTCCACGCACACGATGTGATCGTGGTGCCCGCCGCCTTTGAGCTCGAATACCCCTTTTCCGCTTTCGAAATGATGGCGAATGAGCAGTCCCGCCTGCTCGAACTGGGTCAGCACCCGATAGACCGTTGCAAGACCGGTGTCGGTCCCTTCCTTCAGCAGCGTTTTATAGACGTCCTCCGCGGACAGGTGACGGACCTCGCTCTTCTCGAAGATTTCGAGTATCCGCAGGCGCGGCAAAGTGGCTTTGAGGCCGATGGTTTTGAGGTCGGACGGGGAGCTCAACGGGGATTTCCTGTAGGGGGAGGGCGAGTCTGAGCTATCATATTCGTAATCGTCCACGTTGAAAACGAGCGGGTCTCACGCAGTTGTTCGCGTCAGCGCCACGCCGCTACACACTTTGCCATCCAAACTTACACTCGTTGCGCTGATCGCTCTCCTCGCCGGTTGCCAGAGCGTGCCCATGATTCCGGGTATCTCACCCTACAAGATCGATATCCAGCAGGGCAATTACGTGACGCAGGACATGGTTGCGAAGCTCAAAGCCGGCATGAGCCGGAGTCAGGTGCGGTTCGCGCTCGGCACGCCGCTCATCGTGGATCCTTTCCATAGTGATCGCTGGGATTACGTTTATGTGCAGCAGAAGGGCGGGCGCGTCCTGGAGCAGCGGCGAATCATCGTGCTGTTCAAGGATGACAAGCTGGTGCGAATCGAAGGCGACGTCGCGCCCATCGCGAAGGGCGCGGAGGGGGATGCCGCGGCTGCGATGAACCCGCCCGCGGGGACGAGCCCACCGGCTGCGACGCCGGCGGCTGCCCCAGCCGGGCGCTCGACATCCGAGCCGGCGGCCGCAACCGAACCACCCGGCGCGACGACGACACCACTGCAACGATGAAAGTCGCGATCGCCGGCAGCGGCGGCCGCATGGGCCGCATGCTCATCGAAACCGTCCTGAAGACCGCCGACGCAACTCTGGCGGCTGCACTCGAACAGCAGGGCAGCGTGCACGTGGGCAAGGACGCCGGCGAATTCGCGGGCGAGCCGGGCGGCCTCAGGATCTCCGACGATCCTGCGCAGGCACTCGCGGGCTGCGACGTGCTCATCGATTTCACCCGGCCTGAAGGCACGATGGCGCATGTTGCCGTGTGCCGCAGACTCGGCGTGAAACTCGTCATCGGCACGACGGGTTTCGATCAGGCGCAGAAGGACGCGATAGCGCAAGCGTCCCGCGATGTCGCGGTGGTCATGGCGCCGAATTTCAGCATCGGCGTCAACGTCACTTTCAGGTTGCTCGAAGTCGCGGCCGCCGCGCTCAACGACGGCTACGACATCGAAATCGTCGAAGCGCATCATCGCCACAAGGTCGATGCGCCGTCGGGCACGGCGCTGCGCATGGGTGAGATCGTCGCCCACGCCACCGGGCGCGATCTGGGCACCAGCGCGGTGTATGGCCGTGAGGGCGTGACCGGCGAGCGCAAACCCGAAACGATCGGTTTCGCGACGGTCCGCGGAGGCGACGTGGTCGGTGATCACACAGTCATGTTTCTCGGCACCGGCGAGCGCATCGAAATCACGCACCGCTCGAACAGTCGCGCGACGTATGCGCAGGGCGCCGTACGCTCGGCGCGCTTTCTGATGGACCGTAAAACCGGTCTTTACGACATGCAGGATGTCCTCGGCCTGCGCGAAGAAACCTGAGCCGCTTCTTTGCCGGCGCGCAGGTGCGCGGTTGCCTCGAATTTCACGATTGCCGGCGGTTCGCGTATAATTCGGAGTTCAAGCGAGCGGGACGGGTGCACCCTGTCCCGCTTTCCGCATCCAGTCCCGTAAAATCAGGAGTTTGCCGTGTCAGCGCGTACGCACGCCATCCTCGTACTGAAGGATGGAACGGTATTTCGCGGCACGTCCATTGGCGCCCACGGGATCACCGCAGGCGAAGTGGTCTTCAACACAGCGATGACCGGCTATCAGGAAATCCTGACCGATCCATCGTACTGCCGCCAGATCGTGACGTTGACCTATCCGCACGTCGGCAATACCGGCGCGAACCAGGAAGACGTGGAGGGCACACGAATCCACGCCGCCGGCCTCGTGATTCGCGATCTGCCGATTCTTTCGTCGAACTGGCGCCAGACCTGGACGCTGTCGGAATACCTGGCCCGCGAGAACATCGTCGCTATCGCCGATATCGATACGCGAAAGCTGACGCGTATCCTGCGCGACAAGGGCGCGCAGGATGGCTGCATCATGGCGGGCGAAATCGACGAGGCGGCGGCGCTGGCATCCGCCCGTGATTTCCCCGGACTGATGGGCATGGACCTCGCGAAAGTGGTCAGCTGCAAGCAGTCCTACGATTGGGACGAGAGCGCGTGGAGCCTCGATTCGGGTTACGGCAAGCGTGTCGAATCGCGTTTTCACGTCGTGGCCTACGACTTCGGGGTGAAGCGCAACATCCTGCGCAGGCTCGCGGCCCACGGCTGCAAAGTCACCGTCGTGCCCGCTGAAATGCCCGCGGAGGAAGCGTTGGGCCTGGAGCCTGACGGTGTGCTGCTCGCGAACGGGCCCGGCGATCCGGCGCCGTGCGATTACGCGATCCGCTCGATCCGTACTTTCCTCGGGGTGGGCATCCCGCTTTTCGGAATCTGTCTCGGACACCAATTGCTCGGTCTGGCCGTCGGCGCGAAAACGATCAAGATGAAATTCGGTCACCACGGCGCCAATCATCCGGTGCAGGACCTCGAGACCGGGCGCGTCATGATCACCAGCCAGAACCATGGTTTTGCGGTCGATCCGGCCACGCTGCCGGACAACGCGCGCGTCACGCACGTGTCCCTGTTCGACGGCAGTCTGCAGGGCTTTCAGCTCACCGACCGCCCGGCGTTCTGTTTTCAGGGCCACCCGGAAGCGAGCCCCGGTCCGCAGGACGTCGATTACCTGTTCCAGCGGTTCATAAAATCCATGGAGTCGAAGCAAAGTGCCTAAACGCACCGACTTGAAGACGGTCCTGATCATCGGCGCGGGACCGATCGTCATCGGCCAGGCGTGCGAGTTCGATTATTCGGGCGTCCAGGCGTGCAAGGCGCTGCGCGAGGAAGGCTACCGCGTGGTGCTGGTGAACTCGAATCCGGCCGCGATCATGACCGACCCGGAAATGGCCGACGCCACCTACATCGAGCCCGTGACCTGGCAGATGGTCGAGAAAATCATCGCCATCGAGCGCCCGGACGCGCTGCTGCCCACGATGGGCGGTCAGACCGCGCTCAACTGCGCACTCGATCTCGCCAAACACGGTGTGCTCGAAAAGTATGGCGTCGAAATGATCGGCGCCTCGCGTGAAGCGATCGACAAGGCCGAGGATCGGGAAAAGTTCAAAGCGGCGATGGCCAAGATCGGGCTCGCGAGCCCGCTTTCGCATCTGGCCCACAGTCTGGAAGAAGCGGTGCAGGTGCAGGGCATGGTGGGTTTTCCCACCGTCATCCGACCGTCGTTCACGCTGGGCGGCACCGGCGGGGGCATCGCCTACAACCGCGAAGAGTTCATCGGTATGGTCGAGCGCGGACTCGAGGCGAGTCCGACCAAGGAAATCCTGATCGAGGAATCGGTGATCGGGTGGAAAGAGTACGAGATGGAAGTCGTGCGCGATCGCAACGACAACTGCATCATCGTGTGCTCGATCGAAAATTTCGACCCGATGGGTGTGCACACCGGCGATTCGATCACCGTGGCGCCGGCGCAAACGCTGACCGACAAGGAATACCAGATCATGCGCGATGCCTCGATCGCGTGTCTGCGCGAGATTGGCGTCGATACGGGCGGCTCCAACGTCCAGTTCGGAATCAACCCCGACGATGGCCGCATGGTCATCATCGAAATGAACCCGCGCGTGTCGCGGTCGTCCGCGCTCGCGTCCAAAGCGACGGGTTTTCCGATCGCTAAAGTCGCGGCGAAGCTCGCCATCGGCTATACGCTCGACGAATTGCGTAATGAAATCACGGGCGGCGCGACCCCGGCCTCGTTCGAGCCGACGATCGATTACGTCGTCACCAAAATCCCGCGTTTCGCATTCGAGAAGTTTCCGCAGGCCGACGATCGCCTGACCACGCAGATGAAGTCGGTCGGCGAAGTGATGGCGATGGGGCGCACGTTCCAGGAGTCGGTGCAGAAAGCGCTGCGGGGTCTGGAGACAGGCGTAGACGGTTTCGACGAGCTCAGCACCGATCGCGACGTGATCGAGAACGAGCTGGGCGATCCCGGCCCCAACCGCATTTACTACGTTGCCGACGCGTTTCGCATCGGCATGACATCCGCTGAAATCCACGAGCTGTCGCACATCGATCCCTGGTTCCTCGCCCAGATCGAGGACCTGCTGCGGATGGAGCGGGAGTTGGGCGGCAAGCCGCTCGAAGGCCTCGATGCGGACGAAATGCGGCGACTGAAACGCGCGGGGTTTTCCGACCGCAGACTCGCGAAGCTGCTGGGCGCGAGCCAGACGCAAGTGCGCGAGCACCGGCATGCCTTGAGCGTGCGGCCCGTTTACAAGCGCGTCGACACGTGTGCTGCAGAGTTCGCGACCCGCACCGCCTATATGTATTCGACATACGAGGAGGAGTGCGAAGCGCAGCCGACAGTCCGAAAAAAAATCATGGTGCTCGGCGGCGGCCCGAACCGGATCGGGCAGGGCATCGAATTCGACTATTGCTGCGTGCATGCGGCGCTGGCGCTGCGTGAAGACGGGTTCGAGACCATTATGGTCAACTGCAACCCGGAAACGGTATCGACCGATTACGATACCTCGGACCGCCTGTATTTCGAGCCGCTAACGCTCGAGGATGTCCTGGAGATCGTGCACGTCGAAAAGCCTTTCGGGGTGATCGTGCAGTTCGGTGGTCAGACGCCGCTCAAGCTCGCCCGTGATCTCGAAGCCAACGGCGTCCCGATCATCGGCACGACGCCGGATTCCATCGACCTGGCTGAAGACCGCGAGCGTTTTCAGAAGCTGCTGACCAAGCTCAAGCTCAAGCAGCCGCCGAACCGAACCGCGCGCAGCGCGGCGAAAGCACTCAGCGCCGCCGAGGAGATCGGCTATCCGCTGGTGGTTCGCCCTTCCTACGTCCTGGGCGGGCGCGCCATGGAAATCGTGCACGAGCAGGCCGATCTCGAGCGCTACATGCGCGAGGCGATCAAGGTCTCCAATGATTCGCCGGTGCTCCTGGACCGCTTTCTGAACGACGCGACCGAAGTGGACGTCGATGCGATCTCGGACGGCAAGGACGTCATCATCGGCGGCGTCATGGAACATATCGAGCAGGCGGGCGTGCATTCCGGCGACTCCGCGTGCTCGCTGCCGCCGTTTTCGCTCTCCGCCGAACTGCAGGATGAGCTCAGGCGCCAGACGGTGGCGATGGCGCGCGCGCTGAAAGTCATCGGCTTGATGAACGTGCAGTTCGCGATCCAGAACGGTATTGTTTACGTGCTCGAAGTCAATCCGCGCGCATCGCGCACGGTGCCGTTCGTTTCGAAAGCGACCAGCCTGCCGCTCGCCAAGATTGCTGCCCGCTGCATGGCCGGCATATCGCTCGTCAGGCAGGCCGTCACGACGGAGATCGTGCCGCACTATTACTCGGTCAAAGAGGCGGTTTTCCCGTTTATCAAGTTCCCGGGCGCGGATACGATCCTCGGTCCTGAAATGAAATCGACGGGCGAAGTAATGGGTGTGGGTCGGACTTTTGCCGAGGCATTCCTGAAGTCACAGATGGCCACCGGCGAGCGCCTGCCCGCATCGGGCAAGGTGTTCCTGAGCGTGCGCGATTCCGACAAGGAAAAGGCGGTGGATGTGGCGCGGTCTTTGCACCAGATCGGGTTCGCGCTCGTGGCGACGCGCGGAACCGCCGCAGCGATTTCAGCCGCGGGGCTCCCCGTCACGCCCGTGAACAAAGTGGCCGAAGGCCGGCCGCATATCGTCGACATGATCAAGAACGGCGACATCGCCCTCATCGTCAATACCGTCGAAGACCGGCGCTCGGCGATCCGGGATTCGTATTCGATCCGGCGCGCGGCGCTCCAGCACCGGGTTTCTCTGTTCACGACCCTGGCGGGCGCGCGGGCCGGGTGTACCGGAATCGAGCAAGCACAGGAGTTGCGCGCGTACAGCGTTCAGGAACTTCACAGCTCTCTACTCGCGGCCTGATTAATCCCCATGACCAAAATCCCATTGACCGTGATCGGCGCTGCCCGGATGCGCGACGAATTGCAGGCGCTCAAAGGCGTGCAGCGGCCGGCAATCATCAGCGCGATCGCGGAAGCGCGCGCCCACGGCGACCTTTCCGAGAACGCAGAATATGCCGCGGCCAAAGAGCGCCAGAGCTTCGTCGAAGGCCGGATCGCTGAGCTGGAAAGCAAGCTCGCCAACGCCCAGATCATCAATCCCGCACTGCTCGAAGCCGATGGCCGATGCGTTTTCGGCGCCACCGTGGACCTGGAGGCGGTGGAAGGGGGCGAAGTGGTGACTTATCAGATCGTCGGCGAGGACGAAGCCGACATCAAGGACAGCAAGATCTCCATCAGCTCACCGCTGGCGCGGGCGCTCATCGGCAAGACGGCGGGTGATGTCGCTGAAGTTCAGGCGCCGGGCGGGGTCCGGGAGTTCGAGATCCTGGATGTGAAGTACATCTGACGCCCGTGGGGGGCGGCGGCGACGGGACGCATACCCGTCGTCTGGACGATCATCCGGGCGGCGGAACGGGTCGCAACGATCCGTTCAGTCGCGCCCGAGGCCCCGGGTGGGGCAACCGGGGCCTCGGCTGACCGTTCACCGGCTGATTGCTCCCTTTAGCCTTACTTCTGGAAACTGCGCTTGGTCTTGCGCGGCACTTTCCGGGCTCTGCGGCGTTTAGGGGTTTTCTTTTCTTCGTCGGGCCGCTCCCGGTACAGCACCAGGACTTTTCCGATCTGCTGGACCGTGCTCGCACCGGTAGCCTCGCAGATTTCAGACGCCAG
>JBKJKJ010000173.1:0-7325 GCA_046597455.1 Burkholderiales bacterium | reverse complement strand
GAGCGGCTTGCCGCGCGTTTTCAGCCGATAGGATTTGAGCGTGCCGGCGTGGCGCGACGACTGCACCGTCTCGGGACGCGCCTGTACCATGTAAAGCTCACCGGTCTCGCCGTCCTTCGCCCACTCCATGTCCATGGCGCGGCTGTAATGCGTTTCCACCGTGACTGCCCAGCGGCCGAGCTCGAGGATCTCCTCGTCGGTGAGGACGAAGGATTGCCGCTCCTTCTGGGTCGTTTCGGTCGTGAGCGTTCGCGCGCTGCCGCCGCTCGCGTAGACCATTTTGCGTTCCTTTGCGCCCAGCGTCTTCTCGATGATCGGGCACAGCCGGACATCGACGAGCAGCGGCTTGAACACCACATATTTATCCGGGTCTACCGCACCCTGCACCACCGTTTCGCCCAGGCCCCAGGCGGCGTTGATGACTGCGGCGCGCGGGAAGCCGCTCTCGGTGTCGATCGAGAACATGACGCCCGAGCCCGAGAGGTCAGAGCGCACCATGCGCTGAACCCCGATCGACAGCGCGACTTCCAGATGATCGAAACCCTTGGTCTTGCGGTAGGAGATGGCCCGGTCGGTAAACAGCGACGCATAGCAGCGCCGGCACGCATCGAGCAACTCGCGCTCGCCGCGCACATTGAGGAAGGTTTCCTGCTGGCCCGCGAAGCTCGCTTCGGGGAGGTCCTCTGCCGTGGCGCTGGAGCGCACCGCGACGCTCGCCTCGTTCGAGGTGCCGCGGCGCGAGAGGGTATGGTAGGCCTCTCGGATCGCCTGCGCGATCGGCGGCGGGAACTCGCCTTCGAGAAAAAGACGCCGCGCCGCTTCGCCGGTCTCGTGCAGTGTGGCGGTGCCGCGCTCGAGCTCTTCCATGCACGTTTCGAGCGCGGGGCCGATGCCGTTTGCTACGATATATGCGCGGTAGGCCGCCGCGGTCGTCGCGAACCCTTCGGGCACCCGCACCCCTTGCGAGCCGAGGCGCTGGACCATTTCGCCGAGCGAAGCGTTCTTGCCGCCGACCACACCGACGTCGTCGACGCCGAGTGTCTCGAACCAGCGGATGTAGTATTCCGATGCAGTGTGAGCAGCCACGGCCATCTCCAGAAAAACGCGTAGGCAGATATTCTGGGCGCGCGGTGGCGCGGCCTATTGATGCAGGTCAACTCAGGCGGCTGGAGGCGATAGCTCGTCGTGCTGGGGCGCAACGGGCGCGCACGCAATCGGCGCCCTTAACTCCCGGTCGATGCCGGCCGGTCACGCGCAGTCGAAATGCGAGCGGGGCCGGCGTGATGGTTCGCGCCCCTCGCTGCGCGCCGCAATGCAGGCAGGTGTCCGTCGATCGAAGCCCGTCGCAGATTGCGCAATTCGGCGAGCACATCCGGATCCCGGGCGCTCGCGTGCAGGCACTCGTAGAGCCGGCTACGTAAAGTCTCTGCTGCGATCGCCGCTGAGATTGCCTCGGAGGGGCTCGAGAACCGCGGTGCGCGCTCGCGCCGGGGTTTGGGAACGGCAAGGCCGTGATAGGCGAACATGGCCTCGAGTGCTTTCATATGGAGCTCGTGCACGTCCCTGAGCCGCGGGAAAGGCCGCTGAGGGCCGAAATCCCAATGACGAGGCGGTATGTGGCGAAAGCGCGGCGGGTCTCGTCCAGCGCAGCGCTCAACGCATCGACATCCTCGGCAGCGAATCCCGCCGAGGGCGTTTCTCGTATCGTTTTCTGCATCCGCGAATGCCTCCACCCGCTCGCGCCGCTATGGGGCACGAGATCTGCGAGATGAGTGTAAAGAGGCCATCCGGCGTGCAGTTGATCTGGATCAGTGGATGGAATGAATGAATGGCCGCGGCGTAGCAGTGAATTCCGCCGCACGATCATCCGCCGGTCCGGCGCGTATCGCAGCGATCGTTGATCTGGATCATGGCGTGTTCGCCGTGTCGAGCGTAGCGTTTCCTGAGTATCGCGTGTCGGAGGTGAGCTCATGCGAAGACGGCACCTGCTGAATCAGAGGCTTGGGATGTTGGGCTGCATGGCTGAGTCTCGCAGCGCACGACCCGTCGGTGATGCGATTACACCTAACAGGCCACGTTCGATATCGTGCACGCCATGCCTTTCGGTCCGGCTCGGGGTCGTACGCGCGAAATCCACTCCTGACGAGCATGGACAGTTGGCACGATAGAGAGGGCACCCCGACCCCCCTCGGGGTGTCCTTCGTGGAGCGCGCGCGCGCATACAACTTCGCGTTGTACTCGAAGCACGCGACGGGCGTAGTTCTCCTCCTGTATTCCGCCGGCGATCCCGTGCGGCCGATCCTGGAGCACCGCCTCGACCCGCTGCGCAACAAGTCGGGCCGGGTGTGGCATTGCCGCCTGCCTGCCGGGATCGTCGATCGTGCAAGGCACTACGCTTATCGTGTCGAAGGGCCGTTCGATTTGGGGGAAGGGCACCGTTTCGATCGCGACCGGATCCTCCTCGATCCTTATGCGCGACAGGTGTATTTCCCCGCACAGTTTTCACGCCGCTCCGCGATCGATGCCGGTCCGAACGATGGCCGTGCGCCCCTCGGCGTGATTCACTGCTGCCGCAAGCGCTTCGACTGGTGCGCTGCGGCGCGTCCCCGGCACACCCACGACACGGTCATTTACGAGCTTCACGTGCGCGGCTTCACGAAACACACGAGCTCCGGCGTGAGCCCGGGAAAGCGCGGCACGTATGCCGGCGTGATCGAGAAAATCCCGTACCTCAAGGACCTCGGCGTCACCGTGCTCGAGCTTCTGCCCGTGCACCAGCGCGATCCTGGCGAGACCAACTACTGGGGATACATGACGCTCAACTTCTTCGCTCCGGAGTCCAGCTACGCCGAGACGCCGGAGGATGCGGTGCACGAGTTCCAGGCGATGGTGAAAGCGCTGCACGAGGCGGGAATCGAAGTCATCATCGACGCCGTCTACAACCACACCACCGAGGGGGACGAGAACGGCCCCACGTACAGCTTTCGCGGCATCGACAACAGCACCTATTACCTGCTTGAACAGGACCGCCGCTGGTATCGCAACGACACCGGCTGCGGCAACGTGATGCACATGACGAACTCCGCCACGCGCAAGCTGATACTGGACAGCATGCGTTACTGGCTGGAGGAGATGAGGGTGGATGGTTTTCGCTTCGACCTCGCCTCCATTTTTTCGCGCGGCGCGGACGGCGGGATCAATCTCGACGACCCGCCGATCATCGGGGAGATCAGCACCGAGCCGGAGTTCGCGCGCACGCGCCTCATTGCAGAGGCCTGGGATCTGACCGCCTATCAGCTGGGACGGCGCTTCCCGGGAATCACCTGGCTGCAGTGGAACGGCCGCTATCGTGACGACGTGCGCGCTTTCGTGAGAGGCGACGAGCACGCGCTCGGCGAGTTCATCGCGCGGCTCTATGGCAGTGACGATCTTTTTCCGGATACCGTGGCAGACGCCTATCACGCGTACCAGAGCGTCAATTACGTGACCTCTCACGACGGTTTCAATCTCTACGACCTGGTGTCGTACCACACGAAGCACAATCTCGCCAACGGGCACGGCAACACCGATGGCACGACCGACAACCGCTCGTGGAACGGCGGCTGGGAGGGAGACGAGGGGGCGCCGCCCGACGTGCTGTCGCTGCGCAAGCGGCAGGCGAAGGATTTCTGCGCGCTTTTGATGCTCTCGAACGGCACGCCGATGTTTTGCGCCGGCGACGAGTTTCTCCATACGCAGAGCGGCAACAACAATCCCTACAACCAGGATAACGAGACGACCTGGCTCGACTGGTCGAGGCTACGCGAGCATGCCGATGTGTTCCGGTTTTTCAAGCACATGATCGCGTTCCGGAAACGCCACCCCAGTCTCGCGCGCAGCCGCTACTGGCGTGGCGACGTGCACTGGTACGGGCCGGCAGGGGATGTCGACCGGTCGCCGTGGTCGCACACGCTCGCCGTCTGCCTGCACGGGGCCTCGGAGGATGACGAAGACCTGTACGTCATGGTGAACGCGTGGCGCGAAGATATCGACTTTCATATCCAGGAGAGCCCGGATGGGCACTGGAGGAGAGTGATCGATACCGCGCTTCCCAGCCCCGACGATATCTACACTATCCAAGATGGCGACGAGGGTGCGAACGATGTCGCGTTGTCTGCCGGCCCGTACCGGGTGCAGGCGCGCTCGGTGGTGGTCTTCGTCGCGGCCGCGGGGCGTCCTTGAGCGCACACCCTGCCGCGGGCTGAGAGAATTCGACTCGACCCGTGCGATCGGGACGATCGCCTCCACTCATGAAGGCGACGAAACGGCATCGCGTTCCGCTGCCCCTTCGGGCGCGAGAGATGGAGGGAACCGCCGAGACGTCCATCGAGCCCGGGGCAGACGACCGTCTCGAACTGTATCGTCCTCACTTGATCTACATCAACCGGAACCGGGCACGCTCGTGCCATTCTGGACGGGTTCGCACGTGCCGGCATGCGCGGGGAAGCGACATGGATCGCTGGATCGTCTATCACGGGCTCTTCGGCGGCTGGGGCTGGGAGCGGCTCAATGCGGAAGGCGAGGTCACTGCGGAATCGGTGTGGCAGTTCGATGACCGGGCGGAATGCGTCGCGGACGCGGCCGCGTGCGGTTTCGATCTGCAATGCGAGAATGCTGTTCAACATTCGCTTCGGGCAACCGCTTCCGCCTGAGCGACGCCGCACCGGGTGTGCGCCGAGGCGGTGCGGCACATTGCAGGATCGCGAATACCATCGGGTCCACCGTGAGCGAGGTACTGCGCCTCAGGCCGCCGGCGTTTCAATCGTAGTCCGGTCCGAGCTCTACTCCTGCCGCCCCACCTCGAGACGGACGCAAAGTCACAGCGCTGCACTGAGAGACGTGTCGAGCCGCGTTTGCTGCCGCAGGAGCCATCCCTGCGACCCTCGCTGCAAACTGCCGAGGCAGTATTCCTTAACCGAGCCGCGGGAGGTGAGGTCGACCCGCAGGAGCTCATCCTCCGTGGCACGGTCGCTCAGGTGGCAGCGAGCCCCCGCAACTTCGCTAAAAGGCCGGCCATGGCTGACGACGCCGAGTACCAGCGAGTAAATCTCTTCCGGTAGTGCAGCGGTAAAGATGAAAATCCGTTCGTCGTCCCACGTGCTCGCGCCCGTGCGTGAGTCGCCCGTATGCACAACGCTGCCATTAGCGTTTCGCAGGTGGCCGGGATGAATCACTTCCAGCCGGCGGCCATGCGAATCCAGCATGATGCAAACCGCATCGAGGTTGGGGGGGGCGAAACCGGCACCCTCGTATTCGGCCGGGGGAGTCCAGTGCACGCCCATGACGAGATCGTTCGGAATCAGCAGCGGTTCAGGGGTCATGATCTTTCCTGCAAAGCGGGTTCTCGGAGCCATGGATGTGAATGAGGATGACATATGCCGGACAGTCGCGGGCCGCATCGCCGGCTGCGTCTCATTCCGGCACGACGTGTTCCGCGCCGGGGCGGCCGAAACGCAGCCACTTTTCGAGCTCGACCAGCGCGAACACGACCAGCGCGACCAGAAGAATGCGGACCCACGCCTCGGCGGAAAGTGGTGCACTGTGGAAGAGCGTATTCATCGTTGGTGCGTAAGTGAAAAGCAGTTGGGCGCCGAGCATTGTAAGGGAACCGATCACCGCCCAACGGTTGGACAGAAAGCCAATGGAAAACGCGGAGTGATTGAGTGAGCGGCAGTTGAACAGGTAGGCAATTTCCACGAGGACGATCACGTTCACGACCGCAGTGCGGGCTGCGGCGAGCGTTTCGCCCTTCATGTTGATCTCCCAGAAAAAAAGCCAGTAGGCGCCCGCCAGCAAGATGAGAGAGACGAGCCCGGTGCGCATGACGAGCGCGAACGTGAGCAGCGGACGTTTCGGATCGCGGGGCGGGCGTTGCATGAGCCCGGGTTCCTTGGGCTCGAAGACGAGCATCAGCCCAAGGAGAATGGCCGTCGTCATGTTGATCCACAGGAGCTGCACCGGCAGCATCGGGAGCGTGATACCGAGCAGGATCGCCGAGAGCAGGATCAGCGCTTCGCCGCCGTTGGTGGGCAGCGTCCAGACGATGAATTTGGTGAGATTGTCGAAGACGCCGCGGCCTTCCTCGACCGCCGCCTCGATCGTCGCGAAGTTGTCGTCGGTGAGCACCATTGCGGCGGCGCCTTTCGCGACGTCAGTGCCTGTTATGCCCATCGCTATTCCGATGTCGGCCTGTTTAAGCGCAGGTGCGTCATTGACGCCGTCGCCAGTCATGGCAACGATATGCCCCCTCGACTGCAGCGCTCGCACGAGCCGCAGCTTCTGTTCCGGCGCGACTCGCGCAAACACCGCCGTGCGCTCGGCGAGCGCCGGAAGCTCCGCATCGGAGATCGCATCGAGCTCCCGGCCCGAGATTGCGGCTACGCTGTCACTCGTCGCGCCGCTCAGGCCGATCTGCGCCGCGATCGCGCGCGCGGTGATGAGGTGATCACCGGTGATCATCTTCACGGCGATCCCCGCCGCCTGGCACTTCCGCACCGACTCGATCGCCTCCGCGCGCGGCGGATCGATCATCGCCTGCAGTCCGAGGAACGTCAGCCCGGATGCAACGTGCGCGTGCTCGAGCGACGCATGATCGGCGGGCGTATGACGGCGGGCGAATCCCAACACGCGCAGGCCGCGTGCGGCCATCGCATCGACGGCGTTTCGCACCGCCTCTCTGTCGAGCGGCCCGGTCGTTCCATCGGCGGCCAACGCGTTGTCGCAACGCTCGAGCAGGCGCTCGACCGCGCCGACCTTGTAGATCACACGGCGCGACGGCTCGTCGTGCAACGTCGCGCGGAACATGTGCTCGGATTCGAACGGAATGACGTCGATTCGCGGTGAGCGCGCGTGCGTCTCGGAATGGCCGAAGCCGGCTTTTCCGGCGGCGACGATGAGCGCGGCTTCCGTCGGATCCCCCTGAACCTGAAGCCTGCTGTGCGCATCGCGCGTGAGTAGTGAATCGTTACAGAGGACACCGGCGCGCAGGCATTCGGCGAGCGCAGGATGGGCCGCAACGTTTACGCCGGAGCCGTCGATGCGTATTTCACCTTCCGCCTCGTAGCCCGCCCCAGTCACTTCAAAGCATTCGCTTCCGGCGAAGATTTCGCGCACCGTCATCTGGTTTTCCGTGAGGGTGCCGGTCTTGTCGGAACAGATGACGGTTGTACTGCCGAGCGTCTCCACCGCGGGTAGCTTGCGGATGATGGCGCGGCGGCGAGCCATGCGCGAAACCCCGAACGCCAGCGCGATGGTGACGGCGGCCGGCATGCCTTCCGGAATCGCGC
>JBKJKJ010000385.1:0-10721 GCA_046597455.1 Burkholderiales bacterium | reverse complement strand
GCACGATTCCGTCGGTCGCCTACACCGATCCCGAAATTGCATGGATGGGCCTCACCGAGAGCGCGCGGCCGCTGGCCGCCCACGGGAATACCGCTTTGTCGTATTCGACGCCCTGCGCCTGGGCCTGTGTCTCGGTGAGGCCCATCCATGCAATTTCGGGATCGGTGTAGGCGACCGACGGAATCGTGCGGGCGTCGAAAAACGCTTTGTGGCCTGCGATCACCTCGGCGGCGATCTTGCCTTCGTGACTCGCTTTGTGCGCGAGCATCGGCTCCCCGCAGATGTCACCGATGGCGTGGATGTGCGCCACGTTGGTACGCAGCTGCTTGTCTACCTGGATGAAGCCGCGCTCGTCGACCTTTACGCCTGCGGCATCGGCCTTCAGATCGCGTCCGTTCGGTCTGCGGCCGACCGCCATGAGGATGTAGTCGTAGACCTGCGCCGCGGGGGCGTTCTCGCCTTCGAAGGTCACTTTGAGACCGGCTTTCTGCGCTTCGATCTTCGTGACTTTCGTCTTGAGCAGGATTTTCTCGTAGCGCTTTTCGATGCGCTTCGCGAGCACTTTGACGATGTCCTTGTCGGCGCCCGGGATCAGTGCATCCATAAGCTCGACGACGCTCACCCGGCTGCCGAGCGCATCGTAGACGGTCGCCATTTCGAGGCCGATGATGCCGCCGCCGATGACGAGCAGGCGCTTGGGTATTTCGGGCAGCTCGAGCGCGCCTGTGGAATCGAAAATGCGCTTGTCGTCGTAAGGGAAGCCGGGAATGCGCGCCACTGACGAGCCTGCGGCAATGATGCAATGGTCGAACGCGACGACTTTCGGACCGTCGGCGGTTTCGACGCGGATCGAGTTCGCTGACGCGAATTCGCCCCGGCCCTGGACGACCTGCACTTTGCGCTGCTTGGCCAGACCCGCGAGGCCTTTGGTGAGCTTCATCACGACGCCGCTTTTCCACTCACGCAGCTTTGCCACGTCGATCTTCGGCTTGCCGAACGAAATGCCGGCGTGCCCGACTTCGTCGACTTCGCTGATCACTTTAGCGACATGAAGCAGCGCTTTGGAAGGAATGCACCCGACGTTCAGACACACGCCGCCGAGTGACGGGTAGCGCTCTATCAGCACGGTCTTCTTGCCGAGGTCGGCGGCGCGAAATGCTGCGGTATAGCCGCCGGGGCCTGCACCGAGCACGACGACTTCGGCATGTATGTCGGCTTTGATCGAGGAGGCCGGCGTGGCCGGGGCTGCGTGTGCCGGCGGCTTGTCGCCGGGCGCTGCGTTCGCCGGCGTGCGAGCCTGCTGCGCGGGCGCGGGCGCACCCGCAGGTGCCGCCGGCGCTTTGGCCTCAGGCGCAGCGGGCTTGGCTTCCTGATCCTGCGATTCGAGCATCAGCAGGAGTGACCCCTGCGAGACCTTGTCGCCGACGCCGATCTTGATTTCGCGCACGATGCCGCTCGAAGGCGAAGGCACGTCCATCGTCGCCTTGTCGGACTCCAGCGTGACGAGCGTGTCCTCCTTGCTGATCGCATCGCCGGGCTTCACCAGCACTTCGATTACGGGGATGTTGCTGAAGTCCCCGATGTCGGGGACTTTGACTTCGATGACCTGGCTCATTGTCTTATGTGTCCATCTCCAATGACGACCCATTTGAGTGACGTCAGTCCTTCGAGACCCACCGGCCCGCGGGCGTGTATCTTGTCGGTCGAAATGCCGATCTCCGCACCGAGGCCGTATTCGTAGCCATCCGCGAAGCGCGTCGAGGCGTTGACCATGACCGAGCGCGAGTCGACTTCGCGCATGAAACGGCGCGCCCGCGTGAGGTCTTCAGTCACGATGGCGTCGGTGTGCTGAGAGCCGTATGCGGCAATATGGTCCATGGCCTGATCGAGGCCGCTGACGATGCGGATCGACAGGATCGCCGCAAGGTATTCGGTGTACCAGTCCTCGTCGGTTGCCGCGTTCATCGCGGGCACGAGGGCTCGGGCCTCGTCATCGCCGCGAAGCTCGATGCCTTTCTGCAAATAGATTTTGCAAAGCGGCGGCAGCACCTGTGACGCGATATCGCGCGACACGAGCAGCGTTTCCATCGTATTGCACGTGCCCAGACGCTGGGTCTTGGCGTTGTCGGCGATGCGCATCGCTTTCGCGAGATCGGCCTTGTCGTCGATATAGACGTGGCACACGCCGTGCAGATGCTTGATCATCGGGATGCGCGATTCGCGCTGCAGCCGCTCGATGAGGCTTTTGCCTCCGCGCGGCACGATGACGTCGACGTAATCCTGCATGGTGATGAGCTCGCCGACGGCTGCCCGATCGGTCGTCTCGATCACCTGCACCGCGGCTTGGGGCAGGCCGGCTGCTTTGAGGCCTTCATGAACACACGCGGCAATCGCCTGGTTGGAGTGTATTGCTTCGGAGCCGCCGCGCAGGATCGCCGCATTCCCCGATTTGAGGCACAGCGCGGCCGCATCGGCAGTCACGTTGGGACGCGACTCGTAGATGATGCCGATCACGCCGAGCGGCACACGCATATGCCCGACCTCGATTCCGGAAGGCCGGTAGCGCATGCTGGTGATTTCGCCGACGGGATCGGGAAGCTCCGCAATTTGCAGCAGGCCATCGGCCATCACCCCGATCGCTTTCTGCGTGAGCGTGAGGCGATCGATCGCCGCGTCGTCGAGACCTTTGGCGCGGGCCGCCTCGAGATCGCGCACGTTGGCTGCGATCAGGGTCTGCGCCGTCCCTTCGATCGCCTGCGCCATCACGGTCAACGCCCGGTTCTTGGTCGCCGTGTCAGCTTTCGCCACGAGGCGCGAGGCTTTGCGCGCTTCGCGCCCGACCCCGTGCATGTATGTTTGGACGTCCAACGTCTACTCCAGGATTCAGGATGAGGATTCAGAGAGAACCGTGACCGCCTGCGCTGAGGCCCTCGTCCTGCAGGGAATGATAGCTGATTGCGACGGCGGGCGCGGGGTTCGGGGCGGGGGCGCTCAGCGCGAGGCCGCTCCCGCCTTGCGCGCGCTTGCTCCTGGCGCAGTCGCAGGAACGTGCGCGAACCGCAGCCCGAGCTGGAGCAGCTCGTCCCACAAATCGCCTTTGGCGAGCCCTTTGATCATCCGGTCCACGGCTGCCGCGTGACGCAGCGCGTCGGCGACCTGCGCCGACCTGAAGCGGATGTGGTGGACCTGCATGAGACTCTGGTGTGCAGCGCCGCGTAGCCCCACCGAGCGCACGAGCGCCGCTGCGGGCTGGCCGGAGGCCACGCCGCCGACCACCTTTGCGATTGCGCGTATCTCGTTTGCGAGCGCCCACAGGATGAGCGGCGGCGCCGCGCCTTCACCCTTGAGGCCTTCCAGGGTGCGCGCCAGCCGGACCGCATCGCCTTCGAGCATGATTTCGCCCAGGTCGAACACGTCGTAGCGCGCAACGTCCAGGACCGCATCCCTCACCTGCTCGTAACCGATCCGGCCTGGCGGGAAAAGCAGCGCGAGTTTCTGCACCTCCTGGTAAGCGGCCATCAGATTGCCTTCGACCCGATCAGCGATGAAATCCAGCGTATCGGTGTCGGCATCCTGCTTCTGCGCTTTCAGCCGGCCCGCCAGCCACTGCGGCAGCGCCTTGCGCGGCACGACGCGCGCTTCGACGGTGATGCCCGCGGTATCGAGCGCCTGGAACCAGACCGATTTCTGCGTGCGCCAGTCGATTGCCGGAAGTTGCACGAGCGTAACCGTATCCTCCGGCACGCGCTGGCAATACGCCTGAAGCGCAGCGCTGCCTTCCGTTCCGGGCTTGCCGTTGGGAATCCTCAGCTCGAGCAGCTTGCGGGAAGCAAAAAGCGATTGGGCGCTCCCCGCCATCGCGAGCTCGCTCCACTTGAAACCGGGCTCGACGGTGAGGACTTCGCGTTCGGTGTAGCCCTGCGCGCGGGCCGTCGCGCGTATGCGATCGGACGCTTCGAGTGCGAGGAGCGGCTCCTCGCCGTAGACGGTGTACAGCGGTTTGATTTCCCGCGAGAGACTCCGCTGAAGCTGCTCGGTCGTGATTCGCATCGGGCGTTCAGCCCTTGTCGCCGGACCTGGAGGCTTTTGCCACGGCCTGCAGACGTCGCAGCAGCTGCTGCACGGCGTCGGTCTGCATGTCGCGGTAGAGCAGGGCCTCTTCTGATTCCTTGGAAAGCTGATCCTGATCGTTGAACGAATAATCGCGCCTCAACACGATTTCAGACCGCGGGGCGATCAGATTCTTCTGCCTGTCGTACACCTGATACTGGATCCGATAGCGCAGCTGGAGCTCACGCACGCGCCCGCCTGCGGAAAGCGAAAGGATTTCCTTCTCGCGCAGCTCGTTGAGCACCTGCAGCGTTGCATCTGCATCGGCGGGGTTGTCACTGATGCGCGTCTCACTGCCGGTGCGGATTGCACGTCGTAGCTGGTTGGCAAACAGCGAAGCCTGTGGCGCTTCGACATAGAGCGTGTTGAACGGCAGGCTGACCGGGCCGCGGAGATGGAAGCCGCAGGCTGTCAGCGTCACGCACAGCGCGGCGCATTGCATGAGGCGCGAGGCGCGAGGCGCGCGAAGTTGCAGCCAGGCCCGCCAGATTTGACGCCTGGGCACCGCCATGGTTTCGCTTCTCACACGTTACGCCTCACGCATCTGGACCACGAGGTTGACGAGCCGTCCGGGAACCACGACGACTTTTTTGACGGTTTGGCCGTCGACGAACTTCTGCACGGCGGGGTCGGCGAGCGCCAGCGCTTCGATTTGTGCACGTTCGGCTACGCGCGGGACGCGGATGTCGCCGCGTTTCTTCCCATTGACCTGGACGACGAGCTCGATCTCGTCCTGGATCAGGGCTGCGGCTTCGTGCTCGGGCCACGGCGCTGACAGAATGTCTTCCCCGTAACCGAGGTCGCGCCAAAGCTGATGCCCCACATGCGGCGTGATCGGGGCCAGCAGCCGCAACAGTATGCTGAAGCCTTCGCGAAGCACGCCGTTGCGCGTGGGCGTGTCCGCCTGTTTGTGCGCGGCTTCGAGCGCATTGAGGATTTTCATGCCCGCAGTCGCAACGGTGTTGAACTGGTGACGGGTCATGTCGTAATTCGCCTGCTTTAGCTGGGCGTGCACTTCGCGGCGGGCTGCGGCGAGCTCCGGCGGGAGCGCATTCGCGCCCGGCGGCTGCGCTGGTTCGCTCTGGCTGAGCTCGTGGCCGAACGTCCACAACCGCCGAAGGAAACGTGCCGCACCTTCCACGCCCGCGTCCTTCCACAGCAGGGTGTCCTCGGGCGGCGAAGCGAACATCATGAAGAAACGCGCGATATCGGCCCCGTATTCGTCGATCAACGCCTGCGGGTCGACCCCGTTGTTCTTCGATTTGGACATGGTGCCGATGCCCGACGACTCCACCGGCTGTCCGTCGCCGATGAGGACCGCATTGACGCGATTGCCTTTGTCGTCGAATTTGATTTCGACTTCCGCAGGGTTGTAATACACCAGCCGTCCGCTTTCGCTTTTGCGAAAGTAGATATCGTTGAGCACCATGCCCTGGGTGAGCAGGTTGGCAAAAGGCTCGGCGATCTTCACCAGCCCCAAGTCGCGCATCGCCTTGGTCCAGAAGCGCGAGTACAGCAGGTGCAGGATTGCGTGCTCGATGCCGCCGATGTACTGGTCGACCGGGAGCCAGTAATCGACGCGCTCGTCGACCATCGCGCCGTGCTGGTCCGCGCAAGCGAAGCGGTGGTAGTACCACGACGAATCGACGAACGTGTCCATCGTGTCGGTTTCGCGCTGCGCCGGGCCGCTGCATGTCGGGCACGTCGTGTTCACGAAGTCGGGCCGCTTCTTGAGCGGATTGCCGTGGCCGTCGGGCACGCAATCCTCGGGAAGGATCACCGGGAGCTGGTCGTCGGGAACGCCCACGTCGCCGCATTTCGCGCAATGGACGATCGGGATCGGGCAGCCCCAATAGCGCTGGCGGGAAATGCCCCAGTCGCGCAGGCGATAAAGAACCCGCTTCTCGCCGAGTCCCTTCGCGTTCAGGTCGGCGGCGATCGCGTCGACTGCCTGATCGAACGCAAGGCCGTCGTACTTCCCTGAATTCACGCAGACGCCATGATCGACGTATGCCGCTTCCAGCGGGAGCGCGAGTTGCGCAACGGCGGGTTTGATCACCGGTCTGATCGGCAGGTTGTAATGCGTCGCGAATTCGAAGTCGCGCTGGTCGTGCGCGGGCACCGCCATGACAGCGCCTTCGCCGTAACCCATGAGCACGTAATTGCCGACCCACACTTCGATCTGCTCGCCAGTGAGCGGATGCGTCGCGTATACGCCGGTGGGCATGCCTTTCTTCTCGGCGGTGGCGATGTCCGCTTCCATGACGCTGCCGCGCCTGCACTCGTCCACGAAAGCCGCCAGCGGGGCGTTGTCACGCGCGGCACGCAGGGCCAGGGGATGCTCGGCGGCGACGGCGATGAAGGTGACCCCCATGATCGTGTCGGCGCGAGTGGTGAAGACCCAGAGCTTTTCCTGATGATCGTCTGCCGTGTACGTAAATGCGAAGCGCACGCCGTGGCTTTTGCCGATCCAGTTCGCCTGCATCGCCTTGACGCGCTCGGGCCAGCCGGGAAGCGTGTCGAGCGAAGAGAGCAGCTCGTCCGCGTAATGCGTGATCGCGAGGTAGTACATGGGGATCTCGCGTTTTTCGACGACCGCGCCGGTGCGCCAGCCGCGCCCGTCGATGACCTGCTCGTTGGCGAGCACCGTCTGATCCACCGGGTCCCAGTTGACGACTCCGGTTTTCTTGTACGCGAGCCCGCGCTCGAGCATGCGCAGGAAAAACCACTGGTTCCAGCGGTAGTAATCGGGTTTGCACGTCGCGAGCTCGCGGCTCCAGTCGATGGCGAAACCCAGCGACTGCAGCTGCTTTTTCATGTACGCGATGTTGTCGTACGTCCACTTGGCCGGCGGGACGCCGTTTGCCATCGCCGCATTCTCAGCGGGGAGCCCGAACGCATCCCAACCCATGGGCTGCATGACGTTGTAACCCTTCATGCGGTGGTAACGGGTCAGTACATCGCCTATGGTATAGTTTCTGACGTGCCCCATATGCAGCTTGCCAGAGGGGTACGGGAACATCGACAGGCAGTAATACTTCGGCTTGTCGGTGGTCTCCACGGCGCGGAAAGCGCCCGACTCATCCCAATACTTCTGGGCCTCGCGCTCAATGACGCGGGGATTGTATTTCTGCTGCATGCGGGAAAAGTTGTGGAAAAGTGGTGAAAAATCACCATTATAACCGCACGGCCCTGAACTCTAGCGGCAGCCGGCGACTCTTTCATCCCAGTGCCTCCCGAGGAGAACTCATGACGATGCGCCGCTTTATCGCTGCTTCATTCCTTGCGCTGTTCGCGCTGCCCGTGTACTGCGCGACGTCCACCGTCTCGGTGCTCTCGGTCGAAAGCGTACTGAGCCCGGCGTGGGTCGAACGCGCCGACGGCAGGCGAGAGCCACTGGTGGTCGGCATGGGTCTCAATAACAAAGAGAAGGTGCACACCGGCGACGGGGGTCGCGCGCTGTTGCGCATGTCCGAAGGCAGCGCGGTCAAACTCGGTGACAGTGCGATGCTCGCAGTGGACGATCTTTCTCAGAAACAGGATGCGAAAAGCAGTCTGGTCAGCGCCACGCTGGAAGTCGTTCGCGGCGCTTTTCGCTTCACCACCGGGCTGCTGGGCAAATCGAACGCTCAGCGCGACGTGCGCGTGAAAGTCAATGTCGTGACAGCCGGAATCCGCGGCACCGACGTCTGGGGAAAAGCCGAGGGTGACCGCGATATCGTGTGCCTGCTCGAAGGCCGCATCACCGTGAGCCATGGCGCCGCGCAGTTCACGATGCAGGGACCGAACTCGTTCTATATCGCACCTCGCACGGGCCAGGCGCAGCCGCCGTCTGCGGTGTCCCCCGCCCAGGTCCAAGAGTGGTCCGAAGAGACCGAAATTCCGGCGCGCGCGGGCGCGACCCGCCGGGGCGGAACGTTCACGGTGATTGTTGCGTCCGCAAACGACGAGCGTGAGGCCGCTGCGTTTCGCGACAAGCTGCGGGACTCGGGTTTTGCGGCGATCACGGCGCGCATCGGCCAAGGCCCCTCGGCACGCTCCGAAGTACGTATCGAATCTTTGCCCGACAGCGCCGAGGCGACCGCGCTGGCCGAGCGGTTGAAGCGGGTGGGATACGCCCAGGCGCGGCCGGCGCGGTAGCGCACGAAGCGCGGCGCGGCCCCGAGTGATATTTCTTTAGCGACCCGGTCGCTGACACGGCGGCTGCGGCGTCTATAATTCGGTGATTTGGCGTGGTGTCATGCCGATTGTCCGCGCGAGCCTCCCGTCCACTCGCCGCCACTCACGCTTGACACCCGGCACTCAACTCTGAAGTCCGCATGTCTCCCCAATTCCTTGCAGGTCTGAACGAACCGCAGCTCGAATCCGTCACGCTGCCCGCGCAATCCGCGCTCATCCTCGCCGGTGCCGGCAGCGGCAAGACCCGCGTGCTCACCACGCGTATCGCGTGGCTGATACAGACCGGGCAGGTCAGTCCGCACGGGCTGCTCGCCGTGACGTTTACGAACAAGGCCGCAAAGGAAATGCTGACGCGCATTTCCGCAATGCTGCCGATCAACACGCGCGGCATGTGGGTCGGCACGTTCCACGGCCTGTGCAATCGCATGCTGCGCGCGCACAGCCGCGAAGCGGGCCTGCCGAGCCTTTTTCAGATTCTCGACACGCAGGACCAGCTCGCGATGGTCAAGCGGATCATGAGAGGCATGAATCTGGACGAGGAGCTCTACCCGCCGCGGCAGGGCCTCTGGTTCATCGCCGGCAACAAGGACGAAGGACGCCGGGCCAAGGACGTGGACCCTTACGACGACTTCTCCGAGCGCATGGTCAGCGTCTATGCCGCATACGATGCGCAGTGCCAGCGCGAGGGCGCCGTCGATTTCGCCGAGCTCCTGCTGCGCTCGTTCGAGCTGCTCTCGCGAAACGAGATGCTTCGCGATCACTATCGCAACCGCTTCAGCCACATCCTGGTGGACGAGTTCCAGGACACCAACAAGCTCCAGTACCGGTGGCTGCAGCTGCTCGCAGGGCAGCAGAACAGCGTTTTCGCGGTCGGCGATGACGACCAGTCGATTTACGCGTTTCGCGGCGCGAACACCGCCAACATGCAGTATCTGCAGCGCGACTTCAACATCGAGCGCGTGATCAAGCTGGAGCAGAACTACCGCTCGCACGCGCATATCCTCGATGCGGCCAATGCGCTGATCGCACACAACCGCAAGCGCTTGGGAAAGAACCTGTGGACTTCCGAAGGCAAAGGCGAGCCGCTGCGCGTGCACGAGGCGTCGACCGACCTCGAAGAAGCGAGCTACATCGTGCAGGAGGTGCGGGGGCTCAGGGCAGACGGCGTCAGTCTCGGCGACATCGGCTTGCTCTACCGCTCCAACGCGCAATCGCGCGTGCTCGAGCACGCGCTTTTCAATGCCTCGCTTCCTTATCGGGTCTACGGGGGGCTGCGCTTCTTCGAGCGGCAGGAGATCAAGCACGCGCTGGCCTATCTCAGGCTGGTTGCAAACGCGGACGACGACGGCGCATTCCTGCGCATCGTGAACTTTCCCACGCGCGGCATCGGCGCACGCAGCCTCGAGCAGATCGAAGAGGTCTCGCGCACGCGAGGCGTGACGATGTGGGCGGCGGCCTGCGCCAACACCCTGTCGGGAAAGGCTTCGGCGAACATCGCGGGTTTCGTGAATCTCATCGAACGCATGCGCGAGGCCACCGCGGGGATGCCGTTGCCTGAAGTCATCGATCATGTGATCGCGGCCAGCGGACTGAAGCAACACTACCAGTCCGAGAAGGAAGGGGCGGACCGGCTGGAGAATCTGGCCGAGCTGGTGACGGCCGCTGCCGCGTTCATCAGCGAGCGGGATGTGCAGCCGATGACCGAAGGCGTCGATGAGCCCGATGAGCTCTCCGCTTTTCTGGCGCACGCGGCGCTCGAATCGGGGGAGCACCAGGCGCTCGCCGGCGCCGACGCGTTGCAGCTCATGACCGTACATTCCGCGAAAGGGCTGGAATTTCACGCCGTCTTCATCAGCGGTCTGGAAGAAGGCCTGTTTCCGCACGAAAACAGCGCGAAGGAGGATGAAGGTCTCGAGGAAGAGCGGCGCCTCATGTACGTGGCGCTGACGCGCGCCCGGCGCCGCCTCTACCTGACCTATGCGCAAAGCCGCATGCTCCACGGCCAGACGCGATTCAACGTCGCATCGCGCTTTTTCCAGGAGATTCCGGCCCAGCTCATGCGCAAGACGAAAGCGGCGCCCCGGCCCCTGCAGTCGTCGTATTTTGCGGGGCGCGGCTACGCGGGCAACGTGCCGGTGCAGCCCAAGGTCGACATGGGCAACATCGATTCAGGCCTGCCGTGGCGCATCGGGCAAAGCGTCGTGCACGCCAAGTTCGGCGCAGGCGTGATCGTGACGGCCGAAGGCCGAGGCCCCGAGGCACGGGTGCAGGTGAACTTCAGGGATTCCGGCTTGAAATGGTTGATGCTGGAATACGCGAACCTGGCCCCGGCGTGAGTGATTGAGACGGGCCGGGAACGAATGCTGAGGGCCCGGCTCCCGGCACGGGCCGCTCAGCTGCTGGGTGCGGCGTCCGACTCCCGCGGCGCTTCA
>JBKJKJ010000082.1:0-7841 GCA_046597455.1 Burkholderiales bacterium | reverse complement strand
CGCTTGAACTTCGATTTCAGCTCCTGGATCGCTTTACCGAGAGTTGCATCGAAGTCGGCATATCGCTTCTGGAGAAAATAATCCGGTTCCACCTCGAAGGACTGAAGGTCGTACTGGAAAACGCCGAAGCCGTGGCAGAACTTGCTGGGGTTGGACGCGGCACCTTTGTAGCCGGGGATGTACTTCGCCATGTCCACCAGCGCCTGACGCGCGATGTCGAACATCGCCTTGCCGTTCGGCTTTGCCAGCAGCTCGGACTTCGACCTGGGAAAAGCCCTGCGCCCCTTGTCGGCGTCGAGCGTGTCCCCCACGCACAGCGCCAGCACCCCTGGCGTGTCCAGTCGGGTGCGCAGGGTGTTCCAGATATACCCGGTCTCCTGGCAGGCGATGGCCGTCAGCAGATCGACGCTGAACGGTGTATCCCCCACGGCGGACTCGATCCGGCCCTGGAACTGCCTCTTGAACCATCGGATCGCACTGGCGTCAGGCATCGCGGGCTCGTTTCATGCGCACGCCGCTCTCGATGGTCGCGGCCTCCACGAGTCGCTATTCAATCCAGCCGCACGTTCGCGGCTTTGGCGATTTTCGTGTAACGCTCGCCGTCCGACTTGATCAGCGCGGCGAACTGCTCGGGCGTGCTGGGGGCCGCGATGAGACCTTGCAGTTTCATGGTCTCGCGCACCTCGGGCACGTTGAGCGCCCGGACGAATTCGGCGTTGAGGCGGGCGACGGCGGCGGCCGAAGTCGCCGACGGCACGATAAAGCCGGCCCAGTTGGTCGCTTCGATCTCCGGATGGCCCACCTCCCTCGCAGTCGGCACGTCAGGTACGAGGGGATCGCGCTGCGCGCTCGTGACCGCGAGCCCCCGCAGTCTTCCCGCCTTGATATAGGGCGCGGTCGAGAAGAGATTGACCAGCACGCCCGTGATATGGCCGCCGACGACCGCGGTCACCGCGGGTGCTTCGCCCTGATACGGGGTGTGCGTGATGTTCACGCCGGCGGCGAGCTTCAGCGCTTCGCCGAGCATATTGTGACTCGTCCCCGGACCTGATGTGCCGTAGGTGAGCTCGCCGGGGCGCGCTTTGGCGAGCGCGAGATACTCCTTCATCGTCTTGACCGGCAGGGATGCGTTCACAGCCATGACCATCGGCAAGCCGATGGCCTGCGTAACAGCCTTGAAATCCCTGCTCGTATCGAACGGCAGCTTGCTTCGTAGCGCATGATGCATGGTGAAGCTCGGCCCGATGCACAGAACGGTATGCCCGTCCGGCTGCCGCGCGACGTACTCCGTGCCGATGACCGTGCCGCCGCCGGGACGGTTCTCGACCACCACGTTCTGCCCCAGCTGCATGCGCTGCGCCAGCATGCGCGACATGATGTCGAACGAGCCGCCTGCCGGGAACGGAACGACGATGCGAACCGGCTTCGATGGAAACTCCTGCGCCAGGAGATGACCCCCGGACACAAGCTGACCGACGAGCAGGACCGCTGCCCGGAAACTGTAACCCATCTGGATGTCCCTTCCCTGACGTCTGAATTCAGGCGAGCGTAAGGCCGTAGGTGGCGCGCCAGACACCCGAATCGTCGCGCTGCGGTGTCGCGATCGCACTCTCCGCGACGCCGCGCGCGTGCGCGAGATGAAGCTGTCTGATTTGCGTCCCGTGGTCTTTGTGCGCGATGCGACAGTCGACGTACCGCCGGCCGGCGGGTGTCGTCGTCGTGAACATGAACCGCCCGTCGCCATCGGTGGCGACACTCGTGCGATGCACGTCTGCGTGCCACGCTTCGATCGTCGCATGCGCAATGGGCTGGCAATGGGCATCCACGATGCGGCCCGAGACGATGAGCTTGTCTCCGCCGGGGAACGCGGCAGCACCTGCGGCTGCCGACATACCGGCGTCACCGCCGCACACCCCGGCAAACACGCTCGCCGGTAGTGCCACTCCGGCGACACCGAGTATCATGAGATTTCTGCGGCGTAACGATATCGTGTCGGGTTTCATTTTTTTCTCCTCACGCGAGTATCCGACTCACCCCTCCCTCCGATACGCGAAGGGTCCCGATGGCGATCATACGCTGAAGAAGCCCGCCCCGGTTACAGGCACGAGGCTCGCGCAGTGACGCGTTGCCGCAGGTCTCGCCTTTGGAATAAGATGCCGGAGGCGATGGTGATGCGGTGATGCAGCGGTGATGCAGTGATGCGGTGATGCAGGAAATATGATGCGCGAAGTCCCGAGGAGCGCGCTCGCTACATAACAATAACAAGCAGTGAACCCGCGGCTCAAGGAGGATTCCATGAAACTCGTCTACTTCAATGATTTTCGTCTCGGCGTGCTCAAAGGGGATACGGTCGTCGACGTGACTTCGGTCGTGCAGAAAATTCCGCATACCGGACCGGGCGACCTGATGAACGGCCTGATCGCGCGCTTCCCCGAGTTTCGACCCGCGCTCGAGAAAGCCGCGAACGACGGCAAGGGTGTGCCCGTCACCCAGGTGAAGCTGCGCCCGCCGCTGCCCAAGCCGGTCAACGTAGATTGCATGGCGGTGAACTACATGGAAGACGGGACGCGCAAGGCGCCGGCCCCCATCAACGCCTTCCACAAATCACCCGGATGCGTCGTCGCCCACGGTGACACGATGGTATTGCCCGATATCGCGGCGACGATCTTCGAAGGCGAGGCCGAGATGGCGGTCGTCATCGGCAAACGCGCGAGCAACGTTCCCGCGGCCAAAGCGATGGACTACGTCTTCGGCTACGTCAATTTCATCGACGGTTCGGCGCGCGGCGTGCTTCCGGAAGGCAACACGTTCTATCAGATGAAGTCGCGGGCCACGTTCGCGCCCATAGGGCCGTACCTGGTGACGGCCGACGAAATTCCAGATCCGCACAAGCTGCAGGTTCGACTCTGGGTGAATGGCGAGGTCAAGCAGAACTTCAACACGAGCGACATGGCGCACAAGATCCCGCGCTGCATCGAATGGATCACGTCGATACACGAGCTCGAGCCCGGCGACATACTCGCGACCGGCACCAACCATCGCGGGCTTTCCGCGTTCCAGGACGGCGACACGATCGACCTCGAAGTCGAGGGGCTGGGCAAGCTGACGGTGAAAGTGAAGGACGAGCTCAGGCGTTCGTGGTCGCGCGAGACGCGTCTCGACCGCGAGATGAAAGGCCTCAAGGGAACGACGCCGCAGATCGGCGGCAAATACGCGAAAGCCTAGCGTTGCGTCCTTGAAGTATCCGGAGAAAGGCGCGGTCGGCGCCGGGCGGGGCACAGTATCAGTTGATCACGCGATGTGCTTTGCACTGAATTCCTCCGTGTCCTCCGTGTCCTTCGTGTTAAAGCGTTTTGCTTCGGGTTGATCTCAGGAGAAAAGTCATGCAGCGCAAAGACATCAAAATCACGTCCAGTAACGGCGGGACATTCGATTGCTACCTCGCGCTGCCCGACGGCGACGCCCAGGTCCCTGCGCTCGTGATCGCAGCGGCCATCCATGGCGTCGACCGGGACATACGCCAGATTGCCGATGAGTTCGCTTCGCGCGGTTACATCGTGGCCGCGCCCGACCTGTTCTGGCGCTCGGTCCCCGGTCCGCTCGAGCGCGACGATACGCGAACCACGGGGCGCGGGCAGCCGCGCCTCGAGAAGATCAAGGCAGGCGAAGCCGACATGGTCGATACGCTCGCCGAGGTGCGCAAGCTGCCGCAATTCAACGGCCGCGCCGCAACGATGGGTTTCTGCTACGGCGGCCCCTACGCGATCCTGGGCCCGAAGCGCCTGGGCTACGAAGGCGGCATCTCGTGCCACGGTACCCAGCTCCTTGATTACATCCACGAGCTCGAAGGCGTGACCGCGCCGGTATGCATCATCTGGGGCGAGCTCGATCATGCCGCGCCGCCTGAAGTGCAGCAGGCGTATCGGCAGGTGCCCGCGAAGATGCCCAACGTCGAAGTGCACATCTTTCCCGGGGTGCTGCACGGCTACATGATGAAGGAGAGCCCCAAAGCCTTCGATCAGAAGACGCGCGACTTCACGATGGGCCGGGCGTTTTCCATCCTCGAAGGCCTGCGCGGCAAAGCGCAGCCGGATGCAATGCGCAAAGCGTCGTAATCGTCTGTGGATTCCGGATGTGCGTGCTGCGCACATCCGGAATTACCCGTTCGTCTTGAGCGTAGCGGCAGCGAAGTCGAAAGATGAACGCCCTTGCATCACGCGGTGGGACCGCCGCGAAACGACTCGAGACGGTTTTTCTGACCGCCTGACGGCTCGAAGTTCGCAGGCGCCAGCCAGCGCTCGAATGCGGCCCGCAGCGCCGGCCACTCGCCGTCGGTGATCGAGAACCACGCGGTGTCGCGGTTCTCGCCTTTCACCACCATGTGCTGACGAAAGATGCCTTCGTATGTGAATCCGAAGCGCCGTGCCGCGCGCATCGACGGCTCATTGCGTGAGTTGCATTTCCATTCGAAGCGGCGGTAGCCCAGATCCTCGAAGACGTAACGCGCGTGCAGGAACAGCGCTTCGGTCGCGACTCGCGTGCGCGCGATCGCCGGCCCCCACAGGATGCTCCCGACTTCGATCACGCCGTGCTCGGGCGTGACTCGCATCAAAGCCTGGCGTCCTTCGCAGCATCCGCTACCCGCGTCGATCACCGCGAAATACAGCGGGTCTTCCGACGCCGCGGCGCGCGTAAGCCACGTGTCGAACGCGCGGCGGTCCACGGCCGTTTCGAAGAGGTAGCGGAAACGCTCTTCCGCGCCCGGCGCCATCGACGCGTCGAACAGATCGCTGCCGTGCTCCCGCGGCTCGAGCGCCTCGAGACGACAGTACCTGCCCTGCAGCGTCACCCGTCCCGGGCGCGCGCGGGGCCGCCATGCGTCCAGCGAATTTGCGGTAGTCACTTCGCCCTCACAATCATTTGCCACCTCATCACCTCATCACCTCATCACCTCATCACCCCATCACCTCATCACGCCGTTACTGCGCTTTCATCCGTATGTCCTTGATGAGCGCTCCGAGCTCCGCATACTCGTCACGCTGCATCTTCGCGAACTGCTCGGGCGTGTCGGGCGCCGGCTCCGCACCCTGACGCACGATCTTTTCGCGTGTGGCGGGTTCCCTGAGAACGCTGACGGTATCGCTATTGAGCCTGGCCACGAGCTGCCTGGGCAAACCTTTCGGGGCGATGAAGCCGAACCACGATTCCGATCGATATTGAGGGAAGCCCGCTTCGGCACTCGTCGGCACGTCGGACAGCGCCTCGGCCCGTTTCGGGGACGCGACCGCGAGTGCCCGCAGGCTTCCGTTTTTGATGAGGGGCATGATCGCAGGCAACGGATAGACATAATACTGAATCGCGCCGGTCATCAACGCGCCACGGCTATCGCCCACACGAAACGGCACGTGAACGACTTCGATGCCCGCCTTGGAGGCGAACAGTACTCCGGCGAGATGGGAGGAGCTGCCGATTCCGCCGGAGCCATAGTTGAGCGTTCCCGGTTTGGCCTTCGCAAGCGCGATCAGGTCCGGGATGGTCTTCGCCTCGACCCCTTTGCCGAGGACGATCACATTGGGCGTGAGGGCGACGAGCGAAATGGCGGCGAAATCGGTCAGCGGATCGTACGGCTTGTCATCTCGCAGCAGCACGTTCGACAGGTGCGGCTGTCCGACCATGGCGATCGTATAGCCGTCGGGTACCGCCTGTCGCACGAGCTGGCTGCCGATGAGCCCGCCCGCGCCGGGACGGTTGTCGACGACGAACTGCTGCCCGTGGATCTCCCCCAGCCGCTGCCCGACGATGCGGCTCAATACGTCGCTCGCCGAAGCCGATGCGAATGGCACGATCATGCGGATCGGGCGCGACGGCCACTTCTCCTGCGCCGACACGTGTACGGAAACACTGCTCGATGCCATTGCGCAACACGCCACAGAAACCGCGCTGAGTGCTTTCATCGTCGACTCCTCGTTTTTTGCGTCACTTGATCGTACGTGACTTCTCGCCCCGTTGGCACCGACACCTACATCACTGCATCACCGCATCACCGCATCACCGCATCACCCCGTCGCCCCGCCACCTTCCTCCCGCCTTTTTCCGTAATATACGGGGCCTTCAGCAAGCGGCTGATCGAGCGCACGGCGCGTCCGCGCCTATTGTGACACCATCGTGACACGATTCGCCGTCCGGCGCGCATGCGCAGAGGGTGGGCGAGCTTCTCAGCGACAGATGATTCCGGATAAGAACAGGATATGAGCGAACGCTTTTGTGACGGCAGGCGCCTGAGGTGTGTGCTTGCGATGATTGCAGCGACGATCGCCGGCTGCGCCACCACGCCCGAGCCCCCACCCGCGCCTGTTTACGCGCCGGCGAGCCCGGCTGAAGCGCGTGCTCTGATCGCGCGGGTGCTCCCCGCCGCAGTCACGAACCGCGCCGGCTGGGCCACCGACATCTACGCAGCCATGGCCGCGATGGACATCCCCGCGAGCGCGGACAACATCTGCTCGGTTGTCGCGATCACCGACCAGGAGTCGAACTTCCGGGTCGATCCGGCGATTCCCGGTCTCGCGGGAATCGCGTGGAAGGAAATCGACAGGCAGCGTGAGCGCGCCGGCGTACCCAAACTCGTGCTGCTGGCCGCGCTGATGCTGCCCTCGCCGAGCGGCAAAAGCTACAGCGAACGAATCGACTCGGTGAAAACCGAGCAACAGCTGAGCGCGATATTCGAGGATTTCATCGGCATGGTTCCGTTAGGAAAAACGTTTTTTGCCGACCGTAACCCGGTACGCACGGGCGGGCCGATGCAGGTGAGCGTGGCTTTCGCCGAAACCCATGCTGCGGCGAAGCCCTACCCGTATCCCGTCGCGGGATCGCTGCGGCACGAGGTGTTCACGCGTCGCGGCGGCATGTACTTCGGCATCGCGCACCTGCTCGATTACCCTGCTTCCTACGCGAGCCCGATCTATCGCTACGCCGATTTCAATGCCGGGCATTACGCCAGCCGCAACGCCGCTTTCCAGAGCGCGCTGAGCCAGGCGTCCGGAATCCCGCTCGCCCTCGACGGCGACCTGCTGCGCTTCGAGCAGGGACAGCCCGCGAAGGAGCCGGGCAACACCGAGCTCGCGACTCGGGTCCTTGCAAAGCGCCTCGACATGAGCAGCTCGGAAATACGCCGGGACCTGGAGCTCGGACGGCGCTACGAATTCGAGAAGACGAAGCTTTACGTGCGGGTCTACGCCCTCGCGGAAAAGCGCAGCGGTACCGCGCTGCCGCGTGCGGTGCTGCCGCGCATCCAGCTGCAGAGTCCGAAAATCACGCGCCAGCTCACGACCGACTGGTTTGCGAATCGCGTAGACGAGCGCTACAAGCGGTGCATGGGCCGGGTATCGGAAGGCGCCTGACACAGCGGTAAACCGGACTTGCGGCTGCGTCTCACCTCGATCGCTTCGTCACCGCATCACCGCCTCACCGCATCAATGCATCACCTGATCACCTCATCACCGCATCACTGCATCACTGCATCACCGCATCACCGCCCCACCCGGCTCGACCGCCCCTCGCAGCCGGTGCCGGCGTGACTCCTATCAGCCGTCCTGGGTGATGCGCTCTACGAGCTTTGCCAGGACTTTCTCGGCTTCGTCGTTTTCGACCTGGCACGTGCCCGCAGCGTGGTGTCCGCCACCGCCGTACTGGAGCATGAGGTCGCCTACGTTGGTTTTCGACGTGCGGTCGAGGATCGATTTGCCCGTGGCGAAAACAGTGTTTTGCTGTTTCACGCCCCACAGCACGTGTATCGAGATATTGGTCTGGGGGAACAGCGCATAAATCATGAAACGGTTGCCCGC
>JBKJKJ010000597.1:0-4257 GCA_046597455.1 Burkholderiales bacterium | reverse complement strand
GACAGCGAAGCTGACTGCCTATTTCTTGGCGAGGAAACCGGCTTCTTTCATGAGCGTGACGTGCTCCTGCTCGGTTTTCGCCACCCAGGCGGTGAATTCCTTGCCGCTCATGAATGTAGTGTTGTACGCGCCGCGTTCCATGTACTCTTTCCACTCGGGCGTCTCACGCACTTTCTTGAACAGCTCGACGTAGAAATCCACGGCCTCCTTCGGCACGCCCGCCGGCATGAAAATGCCGCGCAGCATCACGTAGTCGGTCGGCACGCCCGCCTCTTTGCACGTCGGGATGTCGTTCCACGACTGCTTGTCGGTGACCTTGGACTTGTACGGCATGCGCTGGTCGTCGAAAACGCAAAGCGGACGCAACTTTCCTGCACGCCATTGCGCAACCGCTTCGATGGGATTGTTCACGGTCGAATCGACGTGCTTGCCGACGAGCTGGGTTGCGACGTCGCCGCCGCCCTTGAAAGGAATGTAGGTGAATTTAGCACCCGTCGATTTCTCCAGTGCGAACGTGATGATCTGGTCTTGCTGTTTCGAACCGGTGCCCGCCATCTTGAACTTCCCGGGACCGGCCTTTTTCGCCGCCTCGATGTATTCCTTGGCCGAGGTATAAGGCGTTTCGGCATTCACCCACAGCACGAACTGGTCAAGCGCCAGCATCGCCACCGGCGTCAGATCTTTCCAGCTGAAAGGCACCCCCGTCGCGAGCGGCGTGGTGAACAGGTTCGAAAGCGTAATGATGACTTTGTGAGGATCGCCTTTGGACCCTTTCACATCAAGGAAGCCTTCGGCACCCGCACCACCCGACTTGTTGATCGGGATGAGCGACTGTTTCATCAGATTGTGTTTGATGACGATGCCCTGAAGCAGGCGCGCCATCTGGTCCGCCCCGCCCCCCGTTCCGGCCGGAATGATGAATTCCACCGGTTTGGTCGGCTCCCAGGCTGCCGCTGCCACTGAGGCCGGCGCGGCGACTGCGAGAGACAATACTGCCAGGCACGGCACGAGACCGCGCAGGTTTTGCTCGAGCTTTTGCATATCACTCCTCCAATTTCGATGATGAAACGCGCCGAACAACGGGCGAGCTGTTTTTTTGTCTTCGCCCCGACTCCCCGGCCCAAAGCCCCCGGATGCGTCTCGATTCAGATCATCTGCTCGGCACCGCTTCCGCCGAAATTCCGCAGTCCCGCTACATCAACAACGCCATACGCTTCCAACGTTCTCTACCGCAGCAGCCTCCTTACTTTATGAGCAGAACGGGCACTTGCGCGAGATGGATCACCTTGGTCGCCACGGACCCGAGCATCAGGCTCGCTGTCGTCCCCATGCCGCGTGTACCCATGATGATCTGATCGCAGTTTTTCTCTTTCGCGAACTGCGCAATCATTTCGGCAGGGTCGCCCACCACGATGTGATGACTGTATGACACCCCGGCGGCGTCAAGATTCCCCATGACGGGCGTGAGTATGGTCATGGCCTCGTCGCGATGGTATTTATTCACTGCATCGTGACCGATGACCGACGTGACGGTACTGCCATAAGGCATCGGCGGCTGGACGTTGAGCAGGTGGAGCTCCACCGTATCCTTGTACATATTTCCTTGTTTGACGGCGTAGTCGACTACGCGCTTCGACGTCTCGGAGCCGTCCACCGGCACCAGCATTTTCAGCATTGCGTCACTCCTGTTTGAGCTGGGGTCATGTGCGATCGGAAGCCTTCGGCCCCTCATGGGCAAGGTCGACGACGCCTTTGTGCGCCTTCGCGGCGCGTGCGGCGATCGATTTGCCGATCAGCACGACGAACAGTGCGCCCGCCACAGGGGCTACCCAGTGCAGATAACCGGCATTGTCATTCACCCATTGCGCAAGAACAGGATCGGTAACGGCCATCTCTCCAGCCACCCAGCCGAGAATTGCAGCGCCCAGCGTGATGATGATGGGAAAGCGCTCCATCAACTTCATCAGCATCGTTGCCCCGAAGATGACAATCGGAATGCTGATCAGAAGCCCCAGTACGAGCAGAAGCATGCTGCCCTTGGCGGCTGCGGCGACACCGATTACGTTGTCCAGACTCATCACGAGATCGGCGATCAATATGGTCTTGATGGCCGTCCACAGATTCGCGCTCGATTCGACGCCGTCACCCGCATCGTCTTCGGGAACCAGCAGCTTGACCGCGATCCACAACAATAAGACCGCGCCGATGAGCTTGAGATACGGGAATTTGAGCAACTCGACTGCGACGATCGTGAGCACGATCCGCATCGCGACCGCCGCCCCGGCGCCCCAGAACACCGCTTTTTTCTGCTGGTGCTCAGGCAGCGAGCGGGCGGCGAGGGCGATTACTACCGCGTTGTCGCCGGACAGAATGATGTTCACCCAGATGATCGTCATCAGTCCGAGCCAGAACTGGGTGGTCATTACTTCAGCCATTGAATGATGTCCTCCTCTATTGCGCCGACGCCCCACGCGGGTCGGCGAGCGCGGCTATGATACCGGAGCCCTGCACCGCGGACCATGGCGCGCGGCCGGTTGTTCAAGTTCTTCAGGTCCGCGATCAGAACAGGCCGACGACGACGCCTTCGTCGGTGAGGTCTATTTTTTCCGCAGACGGCACTTTGGGCAGTCCCGGCATGGTCATGACGTCACCGCAGACCATCACCACGAACTCCGCACCGGCGGCCAGCCTGACCTCACGAATGTTGACCATGTGTCCGGAAGGCGCGCCGCGCAACGTGGGATCGGTCGAGAACGAGTATTGCGTCTTCGCCACGCACACCGGGTAATGCCCGTAGCCTTCCTCCTGCAGCCGCTTGATCTGACCGCGCACTTTGGCATCGGCCGTAACATCTGCCGCGCCATAAATCTTGGTCGCGATCGTCTTGATCTTGTCCCACAGCGGCAGGTCGTCTTCGTAGACGAATTTGAACTGGCTGTTGCCTTTTTCGATGAGATCGACCACGGTGCGCGCCACGTCGGCCGCGCCTTCACCACCGTCCGCCCAGTGCGTCGCGAGTATAACCGGCACCTGGTGCGGGACCATTTTCTTCTTGAGCAGCTCGATCTCCGCGTCGGTATCGAACGTGAACCGGTTGATCGAGACCACGCACGGCAGGCCGTAATGATTGCGAACGTTGTTCACGTGCCGCTCGAGGTTCGCGACGCCTTTTTCGAGCGCCTTGAGGTTTTCCTTGTTCACTTCCTTCACGTCGACGCCGCCGTGATACTTGAGGGCGCGGATCGTGGCCACGATGACCACCGCGTCCGGGCGCAGGCCCGACTTGCGGCATTTGATGTCGACGAATTTCTCGGCGCCGAGATCGGCGCCGAATCCCGCCTCGGTGACGACGTAATCGGCCAGCTTGAGCGCGGTTTTCGTCGCGATCACCGAATTGCACCCGTGGGCGATATTCGCGAAAGGCCCGCCGTGGATGAAAGCCGGATTGTTTTCGAGCGTCTGCACGAGATTGGGCTTCAACGCGTCCTTGAGGAGCACCGTCATCGCGCCGTGAACCTTGAGGTCTTTCGCACGCACCGGCTTCTGGTCGCGGGTGTAGGCGACAACAATGTTCCCCAGCCGGTTCTTCAGGTCCTTGATCGAAGTGGCGAGGCAGAAAATCGCCATGACTTCGGATGCCACGACGATGTCGAACCCGTCCTCCCGCGGATAGCCGTTACCGGGCCCGCCGAGTGAAGCCGTGATCTGGCGCAATGCACGATCATTCATGTCGATCACGCGCTTCCACGCGATGCGGCGCACGTCGATGCCGAGGTCGTTGCCGTGATGAATGTGATTGTCCATCGCGGCCGAAAGCAGATTGTTCGCCAGCGCGATCGCGTTGAAGTCGCCGGTGAAATGCAGGTTGATGTCTTCCATCGGCACCACCTGCGCGTAGCCGCCGCCCGCCGCGCCGCCTTTCATGCCGAACACCGGCCCGAGCGAAGGCTCGCGCAGGCAGATCGCTGCTTTCTTGCCGATCCGGTTGAGCGCGTCGCCCAGGCCCACCGTGGTCGTCGTCTTGCCTTCCCCGGCTGGTGTCGGACTGATCGCCGTCACCAGGATCAGCTTGCCGTCGGATCGGTCTTCCAAGCCCCGAATGAAATCGAGCGACAGCTTGGCCTTGTAATGTCCGTAGGGCACCAAATGCTCAGCCGCGATGCCATATTGCTGGCCAACCAGCTCGATAATCGGTTTCTTGTGCGCAGCTTGCGCGATTTCAATATCTGACATAAAACTCTCTATTCATTCGATTCC
>JBKJKJ010000563.1:0-4842 GCA_046597455.1 Burkholderiales bacterium | reverse complement strand
GCGAAGGGTTGCAGCGAAGCAGCCTGTGAGCCGCTCTGGTCGAGCAGATGCCGCCGGATGGCGCAATGATCAAGACGGAATCCGCCCGTAGAGTGCGACTGCGCGGGCACGATCTCGTCGGCGACGACTGCGACTATGATTTCATTGCACGTCTCGCGCAGCAGCCCGGCGGATTCTTTTTCGTCGATCGGTATCTTTCGAAATACAGACTGACCGATGAAGGTGTGGCCAGTGCCAAGACGGTCGACCATACGTTCGCCATCGCACGGGATCTGCAGTTGCCGCCTGAGCTGGAAGACGAGCGGCGTAGCATCCTGCAATCACGCGTCTCGTACGCGGTGCGCTGTCATCTCGTCGCCGGCGAGCGCGATTCGGCCTGGCGGCTGATCCGCAATGACGACTACTGGAGCGGTCCTCGCCCGCGAGCGCGGGTGACCAGCACGGTCCTCGCCCGGGTTCCGACCTTCGCCGTGCGCTGGCTCGATCGCGCCAGACGTATTCTCGGCAGGATACGCCGCCGCAGCGAGCTGCTGGAGCGCCTGATGGGAAGGCGGAGCGTCGAGCGATGAGGGGCGATCTGGAGGCGGGGGTCGGAATCGAACCGGCGTACACGGCTTTGCAGGCCGCTGCATAACCACTCTGCCACCCCGCCGGTGGAACTAAAACGGGGAGCGACCTGGCGTCGTTCCCCGGGAAAATTTGGAGCGGGAGAAGAGTCTCGAACTCTCGACCTCAACCTTGGCAAGGTTGCGCTCTACCAACTGAGCTACTCCCGCATTGAAGCGGGGTGAATTATACGGTAAGCCGCGGTTTCCGGGCAACTATCTCTTCCACGCCAGCGGCAGCGAAAGCTTGAGGTACCAGGCCATCGACACGAGCGTGAGCACCGCTGCGATATAAATAAGCCACGTTCCCCAGAATTGCGGATTGAATCCACCCAGCGGATCGTAATAAAGCAGCATCGGGATCGCGATCATCTGGGACGCGGTCTTGATTTTGCCGAGGAACGATACCGCGACACTGCGCGCCTGCCCGATCTGCGCCATCCACTCCCGCAGCGCCGAGATCGTGATTTCCCGCCCGATGATGATGAGCGCGATGATTGCGTCCACGCGCGAGAGTTGCACCAGGATGATGAGCGCGGCCGCGACCATGAGCTTGTCGGCAACCGGATGGAGAAAGGCGCCGAAAGCCGACGTCTGGTTCAGCCGCCGCGCCAACCATCCATCGAGCCAGTCCGTGATGGCGGCCGCGGTGAAAATGACCGTTGCCACAAGGTTCTGGTTCGGCTGCGAGACCCAGCTTTTCTCGAAATAGAAGATGCCGACGAAAAGCGGAATCAGCACGATGCGCAGCCACGTGAGCAGGTTGGGAAGGTTGAGCGGCATCAATGCAATTCCTGGTGAATCTTCTCAGCGAGAAGGTGACTGATGCCGTCGACCTGCGCAAGGTCGTCGACACTGGCCGCGAGCAGCCCTCTCAAGCCGCCGAACCGCGCGAGCAGCCGCTGCCTGCGTTTGGCGCCGATGCCCGAAATCGATTCGAGGGGCGAGGTGTTGCGCGCTTTGGCGCGGCGCGCGCGATGGCCGGTGATGGCAAAGCGGTGGGCTTCGTCGCGGATCTGCTGCACCAGATGTAAGGCCGGATGATCGGCCGCCAGGATAAGTGGCTCCGGACGCCCCGGGAAGAAAAGCTGCTCGAGCCCCGGCTTGCGCTCCTCGCCTTTCGCCACCGCTGCCAGCGGGACGTGCGAGAGGCCGAGCTCGGAGAAAACCTCGACGGCGACTCCGAGCTGCCCTTTTCCGCCGTCGACGAGCACCAGACCCGGAAGTTTGCCTTCTGCCGCGACGATCTTGCCATAGCGCCGCGAGAGCACCTCGCGCATCGCCCCGTAGTCATCCCCGGGCTCGACGCTTCTCATGTTGTAGCGGCGATATTCGCTGTTCTGCATTGCAGACTTGTCATACACCACGCACGATGCCACGGTCGCTTCCCCCATTGTATGGCTTACGTCGAAGCACTCGATTCTTTGCAGCGATTCGCCCAGCTCGAGCGTCTGCTGCAGCGCGAAGAGGCGTGCTTCCTGCGTCGACTGGGCACTGACCGCCTGTTCTGCGCCCAGGCTCGCGTTTTTCCACGCCATGTCCAGCCAGGCGCGCCGGGCCCCCGTGGGATTCGTGTTGATATGCACTTTGTATCCGGCCTGGAGCGCGAGCGCTTCCTCGAGTGGAGCGGAATCGAATCGCGCCCCGACCACGATCTGCCGGGGAATGCCATGGCGCAGGTAGTGCTGGGCAATGAAGGCTTCGATCACTTCGTCCTCACTGCCCTCCTCGGCATTACGCGGAAAAAAATTCTTGTCGCCCAGATGATGGCCGCCGCGGATCATCACCAGATTCACGCAGGTTACGCCGGATACGCGGGCACTCGCGACCACATCCGCGTCGCGCCCGCCTTCGTCGCTGACGAACTGCTTTTCCCGCACCCGGCGCAATGCGGTGATCTGATCGCGAAGTAGGGCTGCTTCCTCGTAGTCCGTGCGAGCGGCCGCCGCTTCCATCCGTGCCTCCAGGCGCTGAACGACTTCGTCCTCCTTGCCGGAGAGAAAAAGCTCGGCGCTGTGGACGTCTTCGGCGTAAGCCGTCTGATCGATCAGGCCCACGCACGGCGCCGTGCAGCGTTTGATCTGATGCAGCAGGCACGGGCGCGAGCGATGGCTGAATACCGTGTCCTCGCACGTGCGTATCCGAAACACCTTCTGCATGAGCTGTATGCTTTCGCGCACCGCGCCGGCACCGGGAAAAGGCCCGTAATAATGATGGCGCTGATCGAGCGCGCCGCGGTAAAAGCCCAGGCGCGGATAATCGTGTCCCGTGACCACCAGATACGGATACGACTTGTCGTCCCGAAAAAGTATGTTGTAGCGTGGGCTCAGCGCCTTGATTAAATTATTCTCGAGAAGCAGCGCCTCGCCTTCGGAGCGCGTAACCGTGGTCTCGACGTTCGCAATATGCCCCACCATGATCTGGGTGCGCGGCCCGTGTCCGGCGGTTTTCTGGAAGTACGACGCCACGCGCTTGCGCAAGTCGAGGGCCTTGCCGACGTACAGCACTTCGCCCGCTGCATTCAACATGCGGTAGACACCGGGCAGATGCGGCAGGCCGGCGATGATTTCGGCGGGATCGGGCATGTGGCGAGGGCGATTGCAAGCGCCCTCTCGAAGTCGAGAAGCGCGGTCTCTAGCGCTTTTCCAGATACTTTCCGATCGCCTCGAAGACGTCGTGAAACATCGGCTCGGTCAAGCGCCGCGTCTGCGTATTATAGCGGCTGCAGTGATAGCTATCGAAGAGCATCCGCCCATCCGGCAGGCGATGGCGGCCCGCGTGGGAAAAGGGGTAGTCGGCCTTGCGCACATTCAGCGCCAGCAGCACGGCCTGGTGCGCGATCGCGCCGAGCGCGAGCAGCACGGCCGACGCCGGTAATGCTTCGATTTCGCCCTTGAGGTAGCCGTTGCACCGCCGTATTTCGTCGGGTTGCGGTTTGTTCGCGGGCGGCAGGCATTTCACCGCATTGGTGATGCGGCAGCGGCGCAATCGCAGCCCGTCGCCGGCCTCTACCGCCAGGGCGCGGTTCGCGTAGCCGTAACGGTGTAGGGTCTGGTAGAGCAGGATGCCCGCGAAATCCCCGGTGAACGGCCGTCCTGTGCGGTTGGCGCCATGCATTCCCGGAGCGAGTCCGACGATGAGCAGCTCCGGTTTCGCGTCGCCGAAAGGCGGCACGGGTTTCGCGTGGTACTCGGCATGCGCGGCACGAACCTGCGTCAGGTGCTGGGCCAGCCTCGGACAGGCGCGGCAGTCCGTCGAAAATGCGTTCGGTACCGCCTCTGCAGGGATCGTGCGGCTCACATGGGCCTTTGTCCACGCGGCCAGATCGTAACCGTGGCCTCAGCGGGCGGACGCAGCGCCAGTTCCGGCTGCAGCGTTACGTGGTCGATGGCATAACGATCGCGAAGCAAATCGCGGGACATCTGCAATATCCGGGGCCACTCGTCCAGCCGTGCGATTTCGACGTGGGCCGAGAGTGCGGCCCGGTCGCTCCCGATGCTCCACACGTGAAGATCGTGCACCGCCGCCACGCCACGGACTGCGGCAAGCGCGTTACCGATCTCCGGCAGATTCACGGCTGACGGCACCCCTTCCATGAGCACGTGAAGGGTGTCCCTCAGCAGACCCACGGTGCTGACCAGTATCAGTCCCGCGATGACGAGTGAGAGGATCGGATCGATCAGCACCCAGTTCGTGAAATAGATGACGGCGCCGGCGATCAACGCCGCGACCGAGCTCAGGAGATCGCCCAGCACGTGCAACAACGCGGCGCGCACGTTGAGATCGCGATGTCCGCGGCTCAGCACGTATGCGACGCCGGCGTTGACGACGAGCCCCACCGCGGCGATCACCATGACGGCCCCCGCCATGACAGGGCGCGGCTGCAGCAGGCGCTGCACGGCCTCCACGACCAGCACGACGATGATCCCGAGCATGATCAGGCCGTTCAGGGTCGCGCCGATGACTTCCGCGCGCGCGAGTCCATACGAGTGCTTCAGTCCCGGCGGACGACGAGCGAGCCACGCCGCACCCGCGGCCAGGGCAAGCGCGAGCGAATCGGAGAACATATGCCCCGCGTCGCTGGCGAGCGCGAGGGAGTCGGACCATAAGCCGCCCGTGAGCTCGACGAAAGCGTAGCCAAGCGTGAGCAACATGGCGGCGAGATACGCCGGCCGCCCCGCTTCGTGAGCGTGACCATGGTGCGCGTGGGGCGCGTGGCGCGCTTGGTCCTGCGAAC
>JBKJKJ010000429.1:0-3426 GCA_046597455.1 Burkholderiales bacterium | reverse complement strand
ACCGTGCTCGAAGGCGACGCCGGCTTCTATCACGCTTACGCCGGCAACAATACCGGCGCGCTCACCTACAGCTTCGTCGGCGACACCCAGGCGCGCCTTGCCGACATTACCGCCGATCTCGGAAAATCGTGGATGTTTCTGGAGACGCTTTATCGCATCTACTCGACCGCCGGGTACAACATCGCGCATGTCGATGTCGCGGCGAAACTGTGCGAGGAGAACGACATCCGCCACGAGCGCGTCGAGCGCATCGAAGCCGTGGTCAACTGGCTCGAGACGCAGTACCCGAGCCCCGCATTCCCCAGCCGCCGGGAAGACGGCGTCGCGAAAGCCGGCGGCACGGCGTACTTCACCGCCTACGGCGTCGTCGAGCGCGGCTTCCCGGTCGCACGCGGCATCGGCGCCGACGCGGCCGGCGCTGACGTGCCCCCGGCGGTCCTCGACCTCATGAAGCGCGTGACGATCATCCCATCGCACAGGATGACCCTGTTCGGCCCGCGCATCACGATCCACACCAAGGACGGCAAGAGCTACACCCGGCAGGGCACCGGCCGCGAGTTCGTGTGGGATTTCGAGGAGGAGGCGCGCCGCATACGCGACGTCACCCCGGTCCTGCCGATTCCCGTGGCCCGGTTCGAATCCATTATCCAGACCTGCCGCGAGCTCGACGGTCAGGCGCGCGCTGACACGCTCATTGCGCTGACGCTGACACCGTAGCGTTTCACCACGAAACGGCGCGGACGCGACCGAGAAACGCGCGGGCAGCACCACCCGTTCCCGGGCAACGCGATGGCGCGCAAACCAAGCTCCTATCGAATCTCGGCGCTCAATGTCGGGATCGGCTCGACGAAACGCGTCACTCCGGCGCATCCGACGTCCGGCTGTAACCCCGTTCGCGGCAGGCCTGCGTTCATTGATTGAGGATCGGCCCGCGGGGGCCGGCCTTCAATCCCGGAGAACGCACAATGCACACGATACTTTCGCTGTTTCGCCTCTCGGCTGCGTTTCTGACAATCGCCGTGTTCGCCGGCACAGCGCAGGCAGGCATCTATCCGCCGCCGCCACTGGTGCAAGTCGACATCTTCGACCGTGCGGATGGGTCGACGCTTCCCGTCCACGCGAAAGACGGCCGGCGTTACATCGTCGGCACACCCGGGCACGAGTACGCCGTTCGTATCGGTAACCGCACGGGCGCCAGGGTGCTCGTGGTGAGCAGCGTAGACGGCGTCAACGTCATCACCGGCGATACCGCTGCGCCGTCCCAGTCCGGCTACGTGCTCGAGCCGTGGGGCTCGGTCGAAATCATCGGGTGGCGCAAGAATCTCGAGCGCACCGCTGCGTTTTTCTTTACCGAGCACCGGAATTCGTATGCGGCGCGAACCGGGCGCCCGAATGACGTCGGCGTCATCGGCGTCGCGGTGTTTCGCGAAAAAGTAACACCGAGCGCCACACACGATCCGGCGTCCCGCCGCGAACAGGTCGCCGCGGAAAGCGCTGCGAAGGCACCCGGCGCCTACGACCGACCCGACGCGCGTGCGAGCGGCGAGGCGGCGGCTGCGTCGGCGCAGGCGCCGGATGCGCCCTACGAGGTTGCGCGACGCAGCCCGAACCCGGCCCCGTCGACATTGCACGGCAGGCTCGGCACCGGACACGGACGCAACGAAGCGTCGCGCGTGACCGTCGTGCATTTTGAACGCGCGGGTGACACGCCGGCGCAGACGATCGCGATTCAGTACGACCGGCGGGAGAACCTCGTCGCAATGGGCGTCCTGTCCGGGCCGCGGCTCACCCGCGCCGAGCCGCTGCCGTTTCCCGGCACCATGCGCTTCGCGCCCGATCCGGATCGCTGATGTGGCGAGCAGGACGCGTGATCTGGCAAAATGAACGCCGGGGAAAGTTATGATCATCAATCGCACCTCGCTGGGAGAAAAGCCTGTGACCCGCTGCACCCCGTCGCTCGTCGTGCTCGCCGCATGCGCATGGCACGCAGCCAGCGCGCTCGCTCAGACCTATCCCGCCAAGGCCATACGCGTCGTCATCCCCGCGGCAGCGGGTGACAGCTGCGACGTACTCGCGAGGCTCGTCGGACAAAAGGTCAGCGAGCGCGTCGGACAGCAGCTCGTGATCGACAATCGTCCGGGCGCCGGCGGCCAGCTCGGCCTCACGCTGCTCACCCAGGCGCCCGCCGACGGGTACACGATCGCCTGCGGCCAGGGCGGCAACATGGTGATCGTTCCGCTCGCCTACAAGAAGGTTGCCTACGACACGCTCAGGGATTTCGCGCCGGTCGCGCTGATGGCTTCGAACTTTCTGGCGCTCGTCGTGCATCCCAGTGTGCCGTTCAGATCGGTGAAGGACCTGATCGTGTACGCCAAAGCCAACCCCGGCAAACTGTCCTTCGGCACCACCGGTGAAGGCGCCTTTCTTCACTTCGCGATGGAATCGCTGAGCACTGAAGCGGGTTTCAAATACAACCACGTTCCGTACAAGAGTGTTTCGAGCATCATCACCGACATCATGGGCGGTCGCATCGACGCCACGCTCGGTTCTTTCATTTCGCTACAGCCGCATGTCGTCGCGGGCAAGCTGCGGCTGCTGGGGGTTGCGAGGGCGACGCGTGCGCCCAACTACCCGAATTTTCCGACGATCGCCGAAACCGTCCCCGGCTTTCAGTCGGGTGGATGGTTCGGTTTCATCGCGCCGGCTGGCACGCCCAAAGAGGTGATCGCCCTCCTCAACCAGGAAATGAATCGCGCCATGATGCTGCCTGACGTGCGCGAAAAGATGACCGCGTTCGGACTCGAGATACACACCGAATCGCCGGAGTTCTTCAGCGAAACCATCCGCAGCGATTTTGCAAAGTGGGGCAAGCTCGCGCGCGACATCGGGTTCAAGCCGCGATGAGTGCTGACCGGCACCCGGACACCGCCATGACTGCCGAGGCGCCGCTGGCCAGCACGGCCCATGAAGTCGACGATGCCTTCGCGGCCAACGAGCTTTTCCAGCGCAACGGATGGACCGACGGCCTGCCCATCGTCCCGCCCACCGAAACCGGTGTGCGCACTTTTCTGCACGCGTCGGATCTCGCGCCTGACGAAATCGTCGGCATCGAGCCGGTACGGCGCCGGCGCATCACCGCCGAGAAAATCGCAATCGCCGCGCTCATGGCCGGATGTCTGCCGGAATACATGCCGGTGGTGGTGGCGATCGTCAGGGCGATGTGCGAGCCGCAGTTCGGTCTACATGGCAGCACGGCCAGCACCGGCGGCAGCGCCCCTTTCATCGTGGTGAACGGTCCGATCAGGACGGCGCTGGGCATGAATGCGACCCACAACGTCTTCGCCAATTGCAGCCGCGCCAATGCGACGATCGGACGCAGCATTCGCCTGTTCATATTGAACGTGCTCGGCGGCATACCGGGACAGC
>JBKJKJ010000406.1:0-3364 GCA_046597455.1 Burkholderiales bacterium | reverse complement strand
CCGGATCGATCTCGGCGCCCGCGTCGATAGCCGCAGTCGGATGAATACCCGGCCGTGCCTGCTCCGGCGGACTCAGCAGTGCTGAAACCCGGGCGAAATACAGGTAGGGATTATCGTGAACAATACGCGCAGTCCGAGTCGCATCGCGCTCGCCGACACCGACGATGACGGCTGCGGCTTTGGTGTCTGCAACGTGCTTGAGATAGCGGGGATTCGCAAGAAATGCGATCGACTCGGGGCCGGCGTCCTCGAGCGTGGCCACGCGTCTGATGCGCACTTCCGGGTCACCGACGAGCTCGCCGCCGAAGCGCAGGACGATCTCGCGCAGGCTGTATGTGGGAGGGCTGCCGCTCATGAGCGCCGTGCGTGCCTGGGGCGCTTCGGGGTCGGCGCCCGGCCCGTTATCTTTCCGCAGCCAGAGCCTTGAGCACCCGCTCGGTAATGTCGAGGCGAGGGCTGCGATAGACGGCTTCCTGCAGGATCAGGTCGTATTTTTCAGCCTCGGCGATTTGCTTGATGACCCGGTTGGCGCGCTCGAACAGCGTTTGCAATTCCTGATTGCGCCGCAGATTCAAGTCTTCGCTGTAAGAGCGTTGCAAACGCTGAAAGTCGAGTGTCTGGCGCGAAAGCTCCTGTTCTTTCGCGCGACGATCGCCCTCGCCCATGGTCATCGCGTCCTTCTCGAGCTGCCCCTGCAGCGTCTTGATCTGGGCCTCGCGCCGTTGAAGATCCTGCGCGCGCGGTGCGAACTCTTTTTCCAGCCTTTTGCTCGCGACCTCAGCCGGCGCCGATTCGCGGTTGATACGTTCCGCATCGATGAAACCGATCTTGAGCTCGGCGGCCTCGACCGTGACCGAGCTGAACCCCAGCGCAAACACCAGCGCCACGGCAGCCAGCGTCGAGTAATAGTGCTTCAATGTCTTCTCCTTCAATTGGCTTACGCGTTCGTCGCTCGACCGGTCGCCCAACCCCGCGCTCAAAACGCCCCACCGAACGTAAACTGGAAAATCTGCTTGCGGTCGCCGGGCTGCTCCTTCAATGGCGCAGCAACGCTTATTTTAAGCGGTCCCATCGGCGAAACCCACAAGACGCCCATCCCCACCGCGTAGCGCAACTCGCCGAAGGAGAATCGTTCCCCGGTCATGCCGGTGTCGAAAAAGGCGCTCATGCGCACGCTTTTCTCACCCTGTAGACCCGGGAAAGGGAACAGGAATTCGGCATTGCCCAGCATCTTGTGGCTGCCGCCCCGCGGGTTACCCTGAATGTCCTTGGGACCGACCGTGAACACGCGAAAGCCGCGCAGCGAGTTTACTCCACCCACGTAGAAATTTTTGAAGAACGGCAAAGTGGACGTACTACCATAACCGCCACCGTACCCGAGCTCCCCGTTGAGCATCAGCGTGTAATCGCGGCCCACCGGGAAATAGCGCTGATACTGGTACTGAGTCTTGTAGAAATGAAGGGTCGCACCCGGCAGGCCCACTTCCGCGTTCGCCCGCTGCAAAGTGCCCTTGGTCGGATAGATCAGGCTGTCGCGCCCGTCGCGCGTCCAGCCTACCGTCCCGAGGATGGCAGAGCTCTTCTGCCCGAAAAGCCGCACGTAATCCAAATAGATGAGCGGGCTGTCGCTGAACGTCGAGATTTGGGTCCGCTCGTAGCCCAGACCGTAATTGATCGTGTCGCGCTCAGTCACCGGAACTCCGAAACGCACCGATCCGCCTTCGGTCTTCGTGCTGTAATTGCCCAGGCCGGCGCGCGCTGCGTCGATCTTACGCACGTAGAGATCGAATCCGCGGCTCACCCCGTCGACGGTGTAATACGGGTCGGTATACGACAGTGCATACGTGGTGTTCAGCTTGCTCGTATTGAGACCGACCGACACGTGCTTGCCCGAACCGAATATGTTCTGCTGGGTGACGGAGCCCGACAGGATCAGTCCTTCGCCGCTGCCGAATCCTGCGCCCAACAGCACCGCGCCAGTCGGCTTTTCAGCAACCGCCACGTTGACGTCAACCTGATCGGTCGTGCCTTGCACCGCAGGTGTTTCGACGTTGACTTCGGTGAAGTAGCCGAGCCTGTCAATCCGGCTGCGTGAAGTGGCAATTTTTCCGGAAGAAAACCAGCCGCCTTCGAGCTGTCGCATCTCGCGGCGGATCACTTCGTCGCGTGTACGATTGTTCCCCGTCACGTTGATTCGGCGCACGTATACGCGGCGGCCGGGATCGACGAAAAACGTAAAGGCCGCCTGGCGCTTGTCCTTGTCCAGCTCGGGTGCCGCGTTCACGTTCGCGAACGCATAGCCCTCGTTGCCGAGCCGGTCGCTGATCGCTTTGGTCGATTCCGCGATGCGTGCGCGCGAAAACACGTCGCCCGATTTCAGCGTAATCAGCTTGCGCAGCTCTGCTTCGGGAACCAGCATCTCCCCGGCCATCTTGACGTCCGACACCGTGTACTTCGGACCTTCGGTCAGCGCCACCGTGATGTAGATGTCTTTCTTGTCCGGCGTGATCGAAACCTGCGTCGACTCGATGTTGAATTCCAGGAAGCCGCGGTCGAGATAATACGAACGCAGGGTCTCGAGGTCCGCGGACAGCTTCTGCCGGGAATACTGATCGGCCTTGCTGTACCACGTCAGGATACCCGGGGTGCGTAGCGTCATCTGACGCAGCAGCTCTCTTTCGCTGAAAGTCTGGTTGCCGATGATGCTGATCTGGCGGATCTTTGCGGCTTCGCCTTCGTCCACCGCAAAATTGAGCGCAACACGGTTGCGCTCGAGCGGCGTGACAGTCGTGTTCACGTTTGCAGCGTATCGTCCACGGGAAAGATACTGCCGCTTGAGCTCCTGCTCCGCGCGATCCAGCAGGCCTTTGTCGAAGATACGACCCTCGGCAAGTCCGATCTGGCTCATGGCCTTCAGGACAGTGTCCTTGTCGAATTCGCGCAGACCCGTGAACTCGATCTGCGAGACGGATGGCCGCTCCTGCACCAGGACGACGAGCACACCCTCTTCCGCCTCGATGCTGACGTCCCGAAAAAAGCCCGTGGCAAAAAGCGCCCGTATCGTCTGCGAGGCTTTCTCGTCCGTCATCATGTCGCCGACTTTGACGGGAAGATAGCTGAAGACGGTACCCGCCTCCGTACGCTGTATGCCCTCTACACGGATGTCTTTAATTACAAATGGTTCGATTGCTTGCGCTGGTACAGCACTGAGCGCCAACGCCAAAACACCGACACGAAGAAGATGCATCTAGCAGTCCGTTGAAATTCCCGATGAATCCACCGGTGGCATTGAGTTACACCGAGAAATGCGGATCAAGGGGATTGCCGGAGAGGCCTGTTTGCGAGCTCGCGCTCTCGATTTGCC
>JBKJKJ010000613.1:0-2918 GCA_046597455.1 Burkholderiales bacterium | reverse complement strand
GTTCAAGGCGACAGGTTCCAGGGGCAGCGCTCATGTTTGAACCCCACGGCCTGCACAGCCGGCCCCTCCGTTCGTCTTGAGCGTAACGCGGTGAAGTCGAAAAATGAAGGCCTCGGAGGGCTGCGTGGTTACGCCCAGGGAGCAAGCATTGATGTGGCGATTCGCAATCTGGCGCAAATCCGTCCGTGCTGACGCGGGCTGCATGTGCAAAACAGCTTTCGGAATCTTGAGTTTCGGCACGCCCCGCGAAGGTCAGGCCTGCGTTGACCGCAACGCCGGCGTCTTCCCCGGCATCTCCGGCACCATCGATCTTGAAGAACACTGAAAGGAGAACATCATGGATGCGTTCGAAGCCGCCAGGAATTTTTCCAGGCTTGTGAAGCGCGGGAAGGCTGGGCAGGTTGCAGGCAGTACGTGGACGACGGTGCACCTTTCCTCGCTCAAAGCGAATCTCTGGCGGATATCGATACGGTGCAAGCCTATTGCGACTGGATGGCGTCTTTCGCCCGCATCACCGCGCCGGGGGCCACGTACGATCTTCATTCATCCAGCTACGACGAGGACACCCGAACGGCCGTGTTCTTCGCGACCTATCATGCGAAGCACACCGGTGCGGGTGGCCCGGTGCCGCCGACGCATAAAGAAACCCGTTCGCACTATGTCTACATCCTGACCATGAGCGCGGGCAGCAAGATCGAGCGCATGGTAAAAGTCTGGAGCGCGCCTTGGGCCATGAAGGAACTGGGCTGGATCCAGGATCGATGACGGCGTGCCGCGATGCAGGCGTGTGTGCGGCGTTTGACCGATCAGACGGACCAGCGCCGTAACCGCAAAGGATATCGATGAGTCAGGGAAGATTGGCCGGGAAAGTCGCCATCGTCACGGGTGCGGCGCCGCAGGCTCGCGGCACCGGCAACGGGAGCGCGGTAGCCACGTTGTTCGCGCGCGAAGGGGCAAAAGTCGTCCTCGTGAACCGGTCGGAGGCGCGTGCGCGTGAGCTTCAGCGCACGATCGAAGCCGAAGGCGGCGAGTGCTCGGTGTGCGTGGCCGACGTGACCGTCGCCAGCGAAGTCGAGCGCATGGTCGACACCACCATGGAGCGGTACGGCGCCCTGAACATCCTGCACAACAACGTGGGCGGGCGGCGCGGGGGTCGCATCACCGAGATGGACCAGGCCGAGTGGGACGAGTGCATGACGCTCAACCTCACGAGCACGATGCTGTGCTGCAAGTACAGCATCCCGAAAATGCTGGAGAGCGGCGGCGGGTCCATCATCAACGTGTCATCTATTGCGGGCGGGATGGGGCTGCGCGACCCGAAGACGAGTCTCATCGCCTACTCGACCGCGAAGGCCGGGCTCAGCGGTTTTACGCGGGCCCTGGCCGCGGACTGCGCGCCCGACGGCATCCGCGTGAACTGCATCGTCATCGGCATGGTGGAGACGCCGCTCATCGTCGCGCAGCAGGGCGAGGCGGTCCTCGAGAAGCGGCGACGCGCGATTCCGCTGCAAACCGCAGGCACCGGCTGGGATATCGCGTGGGCCGCTGTCTATCTCGCCAGCGACGAGTCGCGGTGGGTCACCGGCCTCGATCTGCCCATAGACGGCGGGCAGATGCGGATCATCGAACGGCCGCGCTGAGCCGCGGCGCGATTACGGTACCGAGCGGGCGGATAGGGCTTTGACCCCTCCGCCCGAGGCACGTCAGGTTTCTTTTCGACTCACGTGCTCAACGCGCGCTGCGACCGGTCGAGTCCTCGCATCAGCGGCAGGAGAATATCGATCGTCGGCACCGGCACGTTGTGCTCGCGCGCGAACGCCTGGGTCTGTCCCAGATGCGCTTCGACTTCGATCGGCCTGTTGAGCAGGATGTCCTGGAGCATCGACGGCGGGGAGCTCGGGCCGGGCGCCGCACGCGAGGCGATCTTCTCCACGTCGATCTCCTTGCGAAGGTCCCAGCCCAGCGCAGCAGCGACGTCGAGCGTCTCGCGCATGATCTGCATGCCGAGACGTTTGACGTCGGGGTCGGTCGCGATCTCGTAATGGCCCAGACGCGTGAGCGCAGCGAGCGAATTGCCCGCGGCATTGTTCGTGAGCTTGCGCCACACTTCGGCGCGCAGGTCGGCCGGGATTTCAGCGGGCAGGCCCGATTTGCAGAAGACGTCGATGACGGCCTGAAGGCGCGGGGTTTTCCGGTCGCTGGGTTCGCCGATCAGAAAACGGTTCCCGCCGATGTGAGAAACCACGCCCGGGCTCACGAGCTCGTTGGGCGAGTAAAGGACGCAGCCCAGCGTCCTGTCGTGCAGTCTGGTCCACAGCGCGCCTTCCGGATCGAGCAGCGGCAGCGACCCTTTGGCGCCCTCGCGGCCCTGGTTCCACCACCACGTGAGTCCGTTGAGCATGAAAAGCGCGCAGCCTTCCGGTGCGAGGAGCTTCTCGATCTGGCCGGCGATTGCGGAGATCGCGTGCGCTTTGAGCGACACGATGACCAGATCCTGTTTGGGCAGGGATGACGGATCGTCCGTCACTGCGACAGGTTCGCCGCGGATTTCCTCCTTGCCGGATTTGAGCAGGATGCCGTTCTTGCGAATCGCCTCGAGGTTCGCGCCGCGCGCAATGACCGAAACTTCTGCGGTGCCCGCGGCCGAGATGCGCGCTGCGATGTGACTGCCGACAGCGCCGGCGCCGAAGATACACACTTTCATGGGTGAAACTCCCTTAAGCGATGAGTGGTGGCCGACGAGCCCGTACGGTCCGCCGGCATGTTATGTCCTGCTGCGTTCCGAAGCTCAGGCGGTCAATTGTCTCACCACCTGGTCCACGTATTTCAGCGTCAGCTCGCGCATCTCCTCAGCCTTGAGATTGCTGATCGGATGCGGGAGCTCGACGTAAGGGTGGCCTTCCATGCCTTTGCCTTTG
>JBKJKJ010000318.1:0-4277 GCA_046597455.1 Burkholderiales bacterium | reverse complement strand
GCCGTGCTGCGCGGCGTACTCGGCGGCTTCGGTGTACAGCCGGATCGAGATGTCGCGTACGCGCGCCGCGAGGTCCGCGCCCACGAGCTGCTCCACTTCGGCGTAGGTGATGTTTTCGTCGTGCTGCCCGGCGGGCGCTTTGGAAGCCGGCGTGAAAATCGGCGCCGGAAGCTTCTGCGCCTGCTGCAGGCCCGCCGGCAGTGCAATGCCGCAGACCGACCCCGTGTCCTGATAATCCTTCCAGCCCGAACCGATCAGGTAGCCGCGCACGACCGCCTCGACCATCAGCGGCTTCAACTTGCGCACGACCATCGCGCGGCCCGCGATCTGCGCGCGCTCGTCAGCAGCGACCACGCTCTGTGGGTCGATTCCGGTCAGATGGTTGGGCACCACGTGATTCAGCTTTTCGAACCAGAACAGCGAAAACGCGGTCAGCACCTCGCCTTTTCCCGGAATCGGCGTCGGCAGTATCACGTCGAACGCGGACAGGCGGTCGCTCTGCACGATCAGCAGCTTGTCATCGCCGACCGCATACAGGTCGCGCACCTTGCCGCGATGCAGGAAGGGCAGGCTCTTCAGGTTCGATTGCAGCAAAGGCGTGTTGCTCATGGCGGAAATTATCAAGCCGGCTGGAGGTTGAAAGCGGGAGAAAGCTTTGCACGAATGTCGAGTGCCCTGGCCAGCGCATCGTCGGCGTTCGCACCGAGCACGCTGTAGTGGCCCATCTTGCGCCCCGGACGCGCTTCGTGCTTGCCGTACAGATGCAGCTTCGCTTCAGGACACGCGAACAGCGCGTCCCACGCCGGCTGCCCGCTCTGCCATACGTCGCCCAGAAGGTTGACCATCACGACCGGCGAGAGCAGCCGTGTGTCGCCGAGCGGCAGGCCGCACAGCGTGCGTACCTGCTGCTCGAATTGCGAGGTCGCGCACGCGTCTATCGTATAGTGTCCGCTGTTGTGCGGGCGCGGCGCGATCTCGTTGACGAGCAATGCGCCGTCGGTGGTCACGAAAAATTCGACCGCGAGCACGCCGCAGTATCCGAGCTTCACGGCCACCGCCTGCGCACAGGTCTGCGCCCGGCTCTCGATATCGGCACTCACGCGGGCAGGAATGATGCTCACGTCGAGTATCCCGTCGCGATGCTGGTTCTCCGCAACGGGAAAACTTCGCGTCGCGCCGTCCGCCCCACGCGCGGCAACGACGCTCACTTCGCACGCCAGCGCGACTCGCTTCTCGAGCACACACGCCTCCGATCCGAGCGACAGGTACGCGGCGCGAATCTCCTCGATCGTCTCCACCCGCGCCTGGCCCTTGCCGTCGTAGCCGAAGCGGGCGCGTTTGAGTATTCCGGGCAGCAGCTCAGGACCCACGCAATCGCAATCCTCGACGCGTTCGATCACCCGATACGGCGCGACTTCGAAACCGTTCTGCGTGAGGAAGCGCTTCTCGCGAATACGGTCCTGCGCCACGGCGACGCTGTCGCCGGTCGGACGCACGGTACAGTGCGCCGCCAGCCAGCGCAGGCTCTCGGCGGGCACGTTCTCGAATTCGGTCGTCACCGCCACGCAACTGTCCGCCAGCAACTGCAGCGCTTCGTGGTCCTGATAGGCCGCGCGCAGGTGCACGTCGGCGATCGCCCCTGCAGGCGAGCTGCGATCCGGATCGAGCACGGTGACGCGATAACCCATGCTGTGCGCGGCGAGCGTGAACATGCGCCCGAGCTGACCGCCGCCGAGCATGCCGAGCATGGCGTCGGGGAAGAACATTACTTGGGCAGTTTCATCGCGCGCACGGTGCGCGAGAGCTTTGCGCGGAAAGCTTCGAGCCGGCGCGCAAGACGCGCGTCGTCGCGCGCGAGCAGCGCCACCGCGAACAGGCCGGCATTCGCAGCACCGGCCTCCCCGATTGCGAACGTGGCGACCGGAACGCCTTTGGGCATCTGTACGATCGACAGCAGCGAATCGAGACCTTTGAGGTTGCGCGTCGGGACCGGCACCCCGAGCACCGGCACGATGGTCTTTGCCGCCAGCATGCCGGGCAGATGCGCCGAGCCCCCGGCGCCCGCGATGATGCACTTGAACCCGCGATCGGCCGCGGCTTCGGCATACTCGTACAGCAGATCGGGCGTGCGATGCGCGGACACGATGCGCGCTTCATAAGGTACTCGGAAGTCGTCGAGCTGCCGCGCCGCGTGCTGCATGACGTCCCAGTCGCTCTGGCTGCCCATCGCGATTCCCACCAGCGCCTTCTTCAACCGAGTGCTCCTAAAAGAAGGGCGTATTCTAGCAGCGTGTCGGACGTGATCTCATGAAGCGGCCGCGTAGGGTTTTCGACTCGCTGCGATCAAGGCCGGGGGACACGCTGCTTATAAGAACCCCCCCCCCACTTGACCTCATTCGGGTCTCGAGAGCGTCCTTTTCTGCGGGAAAGGCACGGTTGCTTTTTGCGGGTTTCGTTCGTCATGTTTTCCAGTTAAGGAGTTTGTCGCACACAAGTCCGACAAACTCCTAGCACAGCAACCATCGCTCCATGGCTCACCGGGGTGCGTGCTAGAATCCGCCGCCCCGAGGGGAACTGACGTGAACCGTCTGCCGGGCGCCGCGGCACGCCGGAAGACGTCGCTGCAATGGTGCGTATGATGGCCGGGCCCGACACGCGCCACATCACCGGCCAGTCGAAACACATCAACGGCGGCGGCTCCTTGGCCGTGAGCGAAAAAACCGCGCCCGCAACCGTGCGACCCGGATCGAAGGACAGCATGAAAACCGAATCGGCCTCAATAAAGCCCAGTAAGACTGAAATCTCGCCGGTGATGCACGAACTGGCGAGCTACATTTCGAAGACGGGCAAAAGACCGCTGCCCAAGCCGATCGCCGAAAAGACGAAGCATCACGTCCTCGACACGATTGCGGCCATGGTTTCAGGATCGCGCCTGCTGCCCGGCGAGCGGGCCATTTCATACATCAAGACCCAGGGCGGAACCCCGGAAGCGACGGTCATCGGCTCACGCATCGTCACCTCGGCGCAGAATGCCGCCCTCGCCAACGGCATGCTCGCGCATGCCGACGAGACCGATGATTCGCACGCGCCTTCGCTCACGCATCCGGGCTGCGGCATCGTGCCCGCGGCGCTGGCCATGGCGGAACGCGAGCAGGCCAACGGGACCGCCTTCCTTCGCGCCGTGGCACTGGGTTACGACGTCGGATGCCGGCTCACGATGGCGCTGCACGCCTACGACTTTCGCGAAGCCGGCCATTCGACTCACAGCTTCGGCCCGATGTGGGGCGCAGCCGCGGCCGCCGGTTCGCTCGCCGGCTTGAAATACGACCAGGCGCGGCACCTGTTGTCGTATGCGGCACAGCAGACTTCGGGCGTGTCGTGCTGGATGCGCGATGCCGAGCACGTCGAGAAGGCATTCGACTTCGGCGGCATGCCGGCCCGCAACGGCGTGGCCGCTGCGGCGATGGTCGCGCACGGATTCAGCGGAGTCGAAGACGTGCTCTCGGGCGAACGCAATTTCTTCGTCGCATACGACGAGAGCGGGCGCACCGGCAAAGCGCCGCAGCCCGAACGCCTCATCGAAGAGCTCGGCACGCGCTTCGAGATCGTGAATACCAACATCAAGCGCTGGTCGGTGGGCTCGCCCATCCAGGCGCCGCTCGACGCGCTGCTCGAGCTCATCCGCACGAACGGGATCAAGGCCGACGAGGTGAAAAAGCTCGTCGTCCGCGTCGCCCACCAGGGCGCGAACACCGTGAACAACCGCGACATGCCGGACATCTGCATGCAGCACATGTGCGCCGTCATGCTGCTCGACGGCATCGTCACGTTCGAGTCCGCCCACGATGAAAAGCGCATGAAAGACAGAAAAGTGCTCGACCTGCGCAGCCGCATCGAGCTTTACGGGGACGACGCGCTGACCAAAGCCATGCCTTCGCGTCAGGGCATCGTCGAGCTCACGTTGACGAGCGGGAAGAAGCTCAGGCATCACGTCAAAGCGGTCCGCGGAACCTCGGACAATCCCATGACGCGCGCCGAAGTCGATGAGAAGGCTTTTCACCTGCTCAAGCCGATACTCGGCGCGAAGCGCGCACGCCTTTTGTGCGACACGGTGTGGACGCTTGAAGACGTGTCCAGCATGCGGAATCTTCGGCCTCTGCTGCGCGCATAGAGACGGTAGAATAGCGGGCCCCTCTCCAGCCCTTGGCGTCCATCTCATGAACTTCCAACTCACGTCCGATCAGGAAACCTTCCGCGACGCCGTGCGCGGCTTCGCC
>JBKJKJ010000159.1:0-2848 GCA_046597455.1 Burkholderiales bacterium | reverse complement strand
TCATGATCCCGCCGAAGATGTTGACGAGGATCGCCTTCAGGTTGGGATTGCGCAGCATGATCTTGAACGCTTCGGTGACTTTCTCGGTCGAGGCGCCGCCGCCGACGTCCAGGAAGTTCGCCGGGCTGCCGCCGTAGAGCTTGATGATGTCCATCGTCGCCATTGCCAACCCGGCCCCGTTCACCAGGCAACCGATGTTGCCGTCGAGCTGGATATAAGCCAGACCGAACTTCGACGCTTCGATTTCGGCGGGATCTTCCTCGTCGAGATCGCGCAAGGCCACGATTTCGGGATGCCGGAAAAGTGCGTTCTCATCGAAATTCATTTTCGCGTCGAGCGCGATGATTTTCTCGTCGCCGGTCACGATCAGCGGATTGATCTCCGCGAGCGCAGCGTCGGTCTGCTCGAATGCGGCATACAGCCCTTTCAACGCTGCACGCGCCTGGCCCACGGCAGCGTCCGGGACGCCGATCTTGCGTGCGACGTCGTCCGCGTCCTTGTCCACGAGTCCCGCCGCCGGGTCGATCGACACTTTGTGGATTTTTTCGGGCGTGTGGGCGGCGACCTCTTCGATGTCCATGCCGCCTTCGCTGGAGGCCATCAGCACGACACGCTGCGAGCTGCGGTCGACGACCATGGCGACGTAGAGCTCCTTGCTGATGTTCGCGCCCTCTTCGACCAGCAGCCTGCGCACTTTCTGGCCTTCAGGGCCCGTCTGGTGGGTCTTCAACTGCATGCCCAGGATGGCGTTCGCGTGCTCGCGCACCTCGTCGAGCGAGCGTGCCAGCTTCACGCCGCCGCCTTTACCGCGCCCACCGGCATGGATCTGGGCCTTTACGACCCAGACCGTACCACCGAGCTTTTTCGCCGCCTCCACCGCCTCATCGACGCTGAAGCAGGGAAAACCGCGTGGCGTCGTCACGCCGGACTTGCGTAGAATTTCCTTGGCCTGATATTCGTGAATCTTCATCTTGCACCTTTAGAAGGCGGCGTGACGCAAGGTCGCGGCAGCCGCATGCCAGAGAATCTCACACGCCCAAGCGTGCGAGCCTTGACCGCAATCAAGTTCGCGCTATTGAGGGAGCGAGGGCTGCGCTGCGATAGGTGTTGCCGGGAGTCGGTGTTGCCGGGAGTCCGATGCGACTGGGGGCGAGCAGACGGCTGTCCCGGGAAATCGGGGCAGCACACCAGTATAGCAAAGACCCGTCGGAGCGCTGGGGTGAGCACTCGCTGACATAAATCACTATACTGAATCGGATTGACTCACTCGCACAATACACAACGGCGCGGAAATGAACGCGTTGCGCCGCAACATCCCTTTCTTTAACTGCGGTGCTGGAACCCCTGGACACTGTGATCCGCTAGCAAAAAAAAAGCGCAACCCGTGGAGGGCTGCGCTAAAGTTCCACCAAAGGAGGAGGATTTGGAGGAGCGTGCCGCCACTCGGAGAGAGCGTCGACACAACAGCAGTATGCACAGGTTTGCGCGCGTGGGCAACTGGTTTTGCTGCTCTGCACTAGAGATTTTCTAGCAGATTCGACAAATAAAACTAATCTGAAGGAGAGGACGGCGCTACGGCCCGCGCCCTTAACGGACGACGAGGACCGGCACTTTAGTGTGGGTGAGGACTTTTCGCGTTTCGCTGCCCAGCAACACCGCAGCAAGCCCTTTGCGCCCGTGCGATGTCATGAGGATCAGATCGCAGTGGTTTGCCTCCGCGGTGCGCAGAATGGCGTCATAGGGATGGTCGCTCGTTTCGCAAGCCGTCGAGCACGGCACGCCGGCTTGCGCAGCGGCGTCGCGTATGTAGCTCAGGTAAGTGTCGGCGCGGGCTTTGGCCTCCTCCTCGATCCGCTCCTCGGTTACCGGATCGAAAGCGCCTTCATAAGCGATGAGCAGGTGGTAATCGGGGATGACATGGATGCCGGTGACCGCCGCGCCGTGCAGCTTGGCGAGCTCGACCCCCATGCTTATCGCGTGCTGCGACTGCTCCGAGCCGTCGGTCGGGATCAGGATGTTTTTGAACATCTCTCCTCCATGTCGATGCGCGTTCGTAAGTCGGACTCGCGCGGCAAGCTTGTCGTTCCGGGGCAATGCTGTCAAGCGCGAAGCGGCACGTCGGTGCAGCCGCTCTGAAATGACGAATCCGCTGTCGTCACGTTCGTGATGTTTATGCCTTCGGCGCGCCGCAGGTCGCCCTTCATCTCGGGCTTCGAGTAAGATCGGTGAGCATCGTAAATTGGCGAGGATGAAAACCATGCGCACCACACTGATGTTGACCGGTGACGTCAATCTGATGAACGTCACGAATGCCGAGGCACCGTTCGCGCGCGTTTCGGAAGTCCTGCGGCAGGCGGACGTGCGCTTCGCGAATCTCGAATGCTGTTTTTACGAGCCGTCCGCGGCGCGCTCGCTGTCGGATGAAGGCTTTTACGCGAGCCCCGCCATCGCCAAGGCATTGCGCGCGGCCGGGTTCGACGCCGTCGGCACCGCGAACAACGTCAACTACGGCGCGGATGCGATCAATGCCTCGTTGCGGGCGCTGGACGCGATCGGTATGCCGCACACCGGAAGCGGCGCAAATGCCGTCGCCGCGCTCGAGCCCGCGATCGTGGCCGCCGGTGGGGCGAAAGTCGGTTTCCAGCAGCGCACTTCCGTTTACTGGCCGACGAACCACGAAGCGGGTGAGCACAGCCCCGGCGTGGCGGCGCTGCGCGGCCACACCGCGTATCGCGTCCCTGCGCACAAGTCGAGGCCCGAGATCCCGCCGATGAACCGTCCGGGGGTACCCCCGGAAGTCATGACCTGGGCAGACCCTGCTTATCTGCAGCGCCTGCGGGACGATATC
>JBKJKJ010000072.1:0-3769 GCA_046597455.1 Burkholderiales bacterium | reverse complement strand
TGTCCCCGGCCGGCCCGCGCTTCTCGATGCGCCTACGATTCATTGCCTGCCGCCGTGTCCCGTGTTGCCGCCATGCCTCGTGCCCGCCTCTGTAAATCGTGCATAATCAAATGCCCCTAACCTCTGCGCAAGGACCAGGATAGTGCGCTGCCGCTTATCGATCTGCCGGCCCGGCCCCTTTTGTGCCACGACCTATCCGCCCCGCAAAGACGCCTGACCTCCAAAATGGTGATCATTCCAACCGAGCCGATCGGCAGCATTCCCCGGCCGCCCTCGCTGATCACCGCAGTGGCACGGGACGGTCCGGATAATCCCGTGCTGGATCCCCTATACGACGAGGCCGTGCGCGACACCCTCAAGCGCTTCGAAGCAACCGGCTCCCCGGTCATTACCGATGGGGAACAACGGAAATACCACAATTTCTGGACTTACAGCGTATACGGCCTGCCCAATACGGCGCCGGACGGCTTCAGGATCCCTTTTGCAGCCGGCCACACCCGCCGTATGCCGCGCCTTACCAGTGGACCGTTCCGCTATCGCCGCTACGCCGACAGCTACCTGGACGTGGCGCGGCGCTATACGCAGACGCCTCTGAAGCAGGCGATCATCTCGCCTTCGGCGCTGAGTCTGATGTACCCGGCAGAAGGCATCCCGGATTACACACGCGACGAATTCATCCGGGACTTGCTGAGCGAGCACGAAACCGAAATTCGCAGGTGCCTGGAAAAAGGCGCGCACAAGGTGCAGATCGATTTCACCGAGGGCCGTCTCGCGATGAAGGTGGACCCTTCCGGCGACCTCCTCTCGAGCTTCATAGACCTCAACAACCTCGCCCTGTCGCGTTTTTCTCCGGAAGAGCGCCAGCGCATCGGGGTGCACACCTGCCCCGGCGGCGACCGCGACAGTACGCACAGCGCGGACATCGATTACGCCGAGCTGCTGCCGAGCCTGTTCGAGCTCAACGCCGGCAACTTCTATATCGCACTGGCGGGGGAGCCCGACCGCATTCGCGCGCTCAGGATCATTCGACAGCACATGAAACCGGACCAGCGCATTTTCGTCGGCGTGGTCGCCCCGATCGACCCGCGGATCGACACGCCCGAGCAGGTATGCGAGCGCGTTCTCGAAGCGGCTGAATACATTCCGATCGGGCAGCTCGGCACCACCGATGACTGCGGCTATTCGCCTTTCTGTGACGACACCTCGACGAGCCGGGAAACCGCGTTCGCGAAAATAAACGCCCGTGTGCTGGGCACCGCACTCGCAGCAGCGCTCATCGGGCGCCGCTGATGCGGCAGGAAGAGGAAGACGAGCTGCTGCGCTCAGTCGCCATGCAGAACGCGACCAGCATTCTGCTCGCGCGCCAGCGCGCCGAGCAGGAGCTGATCCGCGCGAAAGAAGCGCTCGAGCTGAAGACTCGGGAGCTCCTCCAGTCCCTGGCCATCACACGCGCCACGCTGGAGGCTACAACCAACGGGATACTCGTCACCGACGAGGGCGGTCGGGTGACCGACTTCAATGCGAACTACCTGAGAATGTGGCGGCTGACGCGCGAAGACCTGAGCCCGATGGATCACCGCAGGCTGCTGGAGCAGATCAGTTGCCAGTTCGCCGATCCCCAACCCTTCCTGGACCGCATTGACGAAATCTACGCGCTCGCACCGCCGGAGAGCTTCGACGTACTAGAGCTCGCCGACGGCAGAATCTTCGAGCGCTACTCGAGTGTGCAGTTCACCGCCGATCGCGACGTCGGACGCGTGTGGAGCTTCGGCGACATCACCGAGCGCAGGCGCGCCGAGGAAGCGCTGCGCGATGAGACTCGCGTACTGGAGCTTCTCAACAGAACCGGCGCCACCCTGTCATCGCAGCTCGACCTGCAGGCGCTGGTCCAGGCGGTCACCGATGCAGCCACCGAGCTGAGCGGCGCCCAATTCGGCGCTTTCTTCTACAACACAACGGGCGAGGCCGGGGACGCATTCGTGCTGTCTTCGCTGTCCGGCGCGCCTCGCGAATCGTTCGAGAAACTCGGTCCGCCGCGCGTCACCGCGCTGCTCGCCCCGACATTCAACGGTGAGCACATCGTGCGTTGTGACGACGTGCTGACGGATCCACGCTTTGGGCGATCGAATCCCCACCGCGGGATGCCGAAAGGCCACCCCGCCGTGCGCAGCTACCTCGCCGTCCCCGTCATGTCACCGCATGGCGAAGTCATCGGCAGCCTTTTCTTCGGCCACGCCGATACCGGCATGTTCAGCACGCGCACCGAACGGCTGATCGCAGGCGTCGCTGCGCAGGCCGCCATCGCCATAGACAACGCGCGCCTCTACGAAGCGGCGCAGAGAGCGGCCCTGGAGAGAACCCAGCTCCTCGAGAGCGAGCGCTCGGCACGCAGCGAGGCGGAGCACGCGAGCGCAATGAAGGATGACTTCCTGGCGACGCTGTCCCACGAGCTGAGAACCCCGCTCAGCGCGATACTCGGCTGGTCACAGGTTCTGCGGCGGCAGTTCAAAGAGCAGCCGCAACTTCAGCAGGGCCTGGAGACGATCGAGCGCAACGCGCGCGTGCAGACTCAACTGATCGAGGACCTGCTCGACATGAGCCGCATCACTTCAGGCAAGCTGCGGCTGGACATCCAGCCTTTGGAGCCCATCACCTTCATCGAGGCCGCCATCGAGACCGTGAGGCCGGCGGCGGAATCCAAAGGCATCCGTATCGAGACTCGGGTCGATTCCGCCGCCGGAGCGATATCAGGCGACCCGGCGCGCCTTCAGCAGGTGGTGTGGAATTTGCTATCGAATGCGATCAAGTTCACGCCGAACGAGGGCAAGGTGCAGGTGACCCTCGAGCGTGTCGGTTCGCACGTGCAGATCACAGTCGCCGACTCGGGCATCGGCATACAGCCCGAGTTCCTGTCCCACGTTTTCGAACGCTTTCGTCAGGCCGACGCATCGACGACGCGAAACTTCGGCGGGTTGGGCCTCGGCCTGTCGATCGTAAAACACCTGGTGGAGCTGCATGGCGGCAGTGTCCACGTGAAAAGTCCCGGCACGGGCCAGGGCACCACGTTCACGTTGCGGCTGCCGCTGAACGCGGTCCGTGAGGGCCTCATCTCAACCGGCGAGCGGTTGAATAAGACAGGCCTGAGCGCAGGCGCCATGGACTTCGAGGTTACCGATCTGTCCGGCGTCATCGTGCTTGTCGTCGATGACGACGCGGACGCGCGCGAGCTGCTGAAGCGCGTGCTCGGCGAGTGCGATGCCGAAGTTCTGACTGCGGCCAGTGGTGCCCAGGCGCTGGCACTCGTGCAGACCCGAAAACCCGACGTTCTGGTGAGCGACATCGGGATGCCCGACATGGACGGATACGAGCTCCTGAGACGAATTCGCCGGCTCGGCGCGGCCAGAGGCGGCGGCGTTCCGGCTATCGCCCTGACCGCTTTCGCCAGGTCGGAAGATCGCACGCGAGCTTTGCGACAGGGTTTCGTCGTCCATGTATCGAAGCCCGTCGAGCCCTCAGAGCTGATCGCCACGGTCGCCAGCGTGGCAGGCCGCGTGCGCCTGGGCGGCGCCGACTGAAGCCGTGTGTTGCGTGCGCCCGACGGCTACATGCCCTTGTCCATACGCTCCTTGCGCAGTTGATCGCGGAAGCGTTTTTCGTAGACTTCTAGTGTACCGAGTCGTTAATTCGTTTACAAAAGCGTCCTACTGAATCGATGATCTCGTCAGCAGTCTTGTGCCAGACGAATGGCTTTGGATTTTCATTGTGGATG
>JBKJKJ010000420.1:0-14418 GCA_046597455.1 Burkholderiales bacterium | reverse complement strand
AACCGGAGTGAGCGTGCCGCAACGCGCGGCGGCTGCACCGCCAATCACATCATTCGAAAACGCTTCAGCACCGCCGGGTCGGGTATGCACCCGAGGCCAGGCTGCTCTCCAAGGGTGACGTGTCCGGCGTCCACGCGAAAACCGTCGGGCAGGAAAAGCGTGCGCAGTTCGTTCGGATTTGCATCGACCTCCCCCCACCCCTCTGCACCTGAAGCGGCCAGCAAATGCAATGCAGCGGCCAGCCCGATGCCGCCGCCCAGCCAATGGGGACAGAACTGCACACCGGCGTCGCGTGCTTTTTGAGCGATGCCCAGACAACCGCTGAAGCCACCCCACTTGGCCGCGTCGGGCTGGATGGCTTTTAGTGCACCCGAGGCGATTGCACCACCGAGGCCGTCTTCGCCCCGCAGGTTCTCGCCTGCGGCGAGCGGTGTGGTGCACGCGCGCGCCAGTGTCTGCCACCGATCGAGGGGTTCGTCAGCAGGCATCGGCTCCTCGATCCACGCCAGGCCGAATGCGTCGAGCGCCTTTGCTGCCTCCACCGCGGCTTCCAGATTCCAGCGTTGATTGGCGTCCACCATCAGCGTCGCGTCGGCGCCCATCGTCGAGCGCAACGCGTGCAGATTCCGCGCGTCGGTCGCCGCATCGAAACCGACTTTCAGCTTGACCGCCGTATAACCTTCGGCGCGTTTTCGTTCCGCAAGGCGCTCCGGATGGTCGGGCCCGAGTCCGCTGGCGTAGACGCGAACGGTGGGCGTGCCGCCGAGCCACCGCCACAGCGGCTCGCCTGCGCGCCGCGCCGCGAGGTCCCAGAGCGCGATATCCAGTCCGGCGACGACCTGCGCAAACGGGCCGGGCTCGCCGCACTGGAGCGCGGGCACTCGCGTCGCGGCAACCATGAATGCGAACGCATCACGTGGATGCGGGAACCGGCGGCCCACGATCAACGGTGCGACGACGCGATCGAGCAGCGCGGCACGATGCGTCGCCGCGCCGGGCGGATAGTTGCACCAGACTTCACCCCATCCGAAAGCGCCGTCTTCGTCGGTCACCCGCACGAGAAGCGCGCTGCGTGAAGTCAGGGTTCGAAACGAATTCGTGACCGGGTTTTCGATCGGCGCATCGAGCACGAAGGTTTCGATGAGCGCGGGCTGCACGGTCGTGTGAGTCATTGGGGTTTTCAGGTGATCGGGAATGGCGAATCGATGCGCGCCGCAAGTGTGTAATCATACCGCCCTGCCACGCCCCGCCCGATTGCCGACCGACGGATCAGCCGAACGCCGTTCCGGGCCAACCCAAACGACGACACACATGACACATTCGATCCGCATTCGCCCCCTGCTCGCGTTCACTCTCATTGCTGCGTGCAGCGTATCCCAGAGCCTTCTTGCACAGCCCGCGTCCGACGCCGACCGCTATCCGCTCAAGCCGATCAGGATGATCGTACCTTCGGCGCCGGGCAGCGGACCGGACACAATGGCGCGCGCACTCGGCCAGCAGCTCACTGTGGTGCTCGGCCAGTCGGTGGTCGTGGAGAACCGGGGCGGTGCCGGTGGCTCGATCGGCGGGGAAGCCGCCGCCAAGGCCGCGCCCGATGGCTACACCCTCATCATGGCGAGCGCGGGTTCCCACGCAGTCAACGTCGGCCTCTATCCGAAACTCGCATACGACCCGCTCAGGGATTTCGTTCCGATCAGCCTGGTGTCGTCGGCGCCGAACATTCTCATCGTGCATCCTTCGCTTCCGGTTAAGTCGGTGAAGGATCTCATGGCGCTCGCCAAAGCAAAGCCGGGCGCACTGTCGTTCGGTTCCGGCGGCAACGGAAGCACAGCGCACCTGTCCGGCGAGCTTTTCAAAATGCTCGCCAACGTGAACATCGTTCACGTCCCTTTCAAAGGCGCACCGGGTGCCGTGCTGGCCGTCATGTCAGGCGAAGTGGAGCTCGCTTTCCCCAACCTGCCGCCTGCCCTGCCGCAGGTCCGCGTGAACAAGCTCAGAGCCGTTGCCGTCACGACGAGCCATCGCTTCCCGGCGCTGCGGGAGATTCCGACGGTCGCCGAATCCGGCGTGCCCGGCTACGAAGCCCGTGCGTGGTTCGGCGTGCTGGCGCCCGCGGGAACGCCGAGACCGATCGTCACGCGGCTCAACAATCTCATCGTGAAAATCATCCGCAGCCCGGAAATGCGCGAACGCCTGCTTACCGACGGCGCCGAAGCAATCGGCAGCACGCCGGAAGAATTCACTGCAGTCATGAAGACCGACATCGCGAAATGGGCGAAAGTCATCAAAGCCTCGGGCGCGAAGGCGGACTGACTGAAGGGCGAATGCGGGATTGCGCCAAGCCGCGGCGGCGGGAGGCGTGTTTTATTCGTTCGCAACGGGATTGCTTCGTCAGAGCCTCCGTTCGCAACGGGATTGCCTCGTCTGCGCCGTCCTCGCAATGACCCCATGCGTCATCGCGAGGCGCCGGCAGAGGCGCCGTGGCGCACGCAAGCCCTTCGACCACGCCGCGGCGGTTCTTCCATTCGCACGGTCGGCGAGCTTCGACACGATTCCGTTCGTAACGGGATCGCCTCGTCAGGGCCTTTCCCACAATGACCCTCAGGGCGGCGTAATTCTCCTGCTGCCGCCCTGAAAACATCCTATGATGCGGGAAAACACATCCGCCATCTTTGGCGCATCAGACTCGACGCAAACACTTCGACATCCGGGAGGACAGACATGGCCGGCAAGCGCGCAACAAGCATATTCGCGGGGGCAGGACACTTCGCGCCGAAATCCGGCGAGCGTTTTCGCGGTGGTCTTTTCAGGACCGACGCAGGCGACGGGGAATGGAAGGCCGTCACCGCCGGACTGCCCGAGAACGTCGAGGTGCGCGCCTTCGCCGTCCATCCGCAGGATCAGGACATGATTTACGCGGGCACGCAGGACGGCCCTTATCGCAGCACCGATGGCGGCCAGCGCTGGGAGCGGCTGGGCTTTCCGGATCGCGGCGCGGTGGTCTGGTCGCTCGCTTTCCACCCGACGAACCCGAAAGTCATGTACGCGGGCACCGCACCGGTTGCGCTTTACCGCAGCGACGATGGCGGTGACACGTGGAAGAAGCTGCGCGGCGCCGAGTCGCCCGAGCACTGCAACATGGGCGCCGGCTTCCCGACGCGCACCACCCGGATCGCGATCGATCCGGCCCGCCCCGACGATGTTTACGCCGCGCTTGAAGTGAGCGGCATGATCGGAAGCCGTGACGGCGGCGAAACCTGGAAGGATCTGTCCGAACCGCTGATCAGGCTATCGGACAAGCCGCATCTGAAAAGCCGGATCGGCAGCGACATCGACAGCGAAGGCATGCTCGACTCGCACGCCGTCGCCGTGACCGGCGGACACGTGTTTCTCGCGGTGCGCATGGGGCTTTTCCAGAGCGACGACCACGGCACCTCGTGGCGCGACATGGAAATCGGGCGCTTCTCCCCGTTGGTCTACTGCCGCGACGTGATCGTCTCGCCCCAGGCGCCGAGCGTCATGTACGCGTGCCTGTCTCCCGCAGCGCGCAGCACCGACGGTTCGCTCTATCGAAGCGACGACACGGGAGCGAGCTGGCGGCGCTTCGATCACGGCGTGAAAGCGGACGCGACGATGATGAAGGTAAGCGCGCATCCCGCGGATGCGGCAAAGGTCTACTGCGTGTCGCGATCCGGACAAGTGTTCGGCACGGAGGACGCGGGCGGTTCGTGGAAGGCGTATCGCCTGCCCGAAGACGTGAAGGACGTTTACGCGGTGGCGTGCGCGTAACGCTAATAAAGCTTTAACAACCGTCGTTCCCCTTCGACCGCCGGCGCACTGCGCCTGCTCAGGGCGAACGGAATGGCTATGCGAACCTTCCGCCGTTCGTATTGAGCGTAGCGCGAGCGAAGTCGAAATATGAACGCCCGCTATCGTTCCACCGTACATGCTGAGCATCGCGCGGCGATACGGTCGAAGCATGAATACCCGCCGTTCCCCTTCGACCGACGGCGCGGGGCGCCTGCTAGGGACGAACGGAATTCGGTCAGTGCGCTTGCCAGTTCGCAGCGCGCACCGGAGCGCGAACGGCCTTGTTAAGCGTATTTGAGCCCCAAGGGCCTTAGCACGGCCCTTTCCCGCCCGGCGCCTGCTCGACACGATCCTCCATCGATAGCGCAGGCGCCTGCAACGCCCCGTTGATCCGGATCGACGCGCGCCGGGTAAACAGTCCCGGATCCTTCGGTTCAGGCGTGAGCAGCAGATCGATCCGCTCGTCCCGCAGGTTGATCGAGCCCCGGCCTTCGACGTGCGTCTGCTCGGTATCGAGCGCGAGCCTGCGCGACGTCGCGATCCCGTCCCGCACATCGAAAACCGCAGCCGCGCAGTTGATGGCGATGTCGCGGTCACCGCGCAGGAAAACGCTGATAACTTTGCCGAAGTTCAGCCCGAGCTTCGCGTCGGCGAGATTGGAAATGCGGCCCCGGTCGAGCGCGGCCGCAAACGAGCCGACCGAATGGCCGACGATCGCGGCCATCGAAGTGCCGCGCCCGGACAATTCGAGCTTCCCGCTGAACTGTCCTGCGCTTCCCGATTTCGCCGCGAGCGCGGGCACGAGCCGCTGGATTGCGAGCCCGCTGAATTCGACCACAAGCTGCGCCGACGGGACATCCTGGCGGCCATCCAGGGTCGCCGAACCCGTCACGCGTCCGCCTGCAAAACCGACGTCGATGCGTTTCAACTCGAACACGCCTTCACTCAGGTTCACATCGATGCGCACGTTCTCCAGCGTTCGCGACCCGGTGACAGCGAGTTTCTTCAGCCTCGCACTCGCGCGCACATCGATCGCCCGCATTGCGTCCAGGCGCAGCGGCCTCGAGGGAAAGAACTTACGATCATTCGATGCCGCTGCCCCTGCTCCCGAAGGGTCGCCGCGCGCACCCTGGGATGGGGCCTGCATCCCGAGCAAAGGGCGCAGATCGTCGAGGGTGGCCGCATCGCTCTGCACCGCCGCTTTCAGCAGCGGGCGCTTCGCACTGCGGTCGTATACCACATCGCCCGCGATACCCGTGCCGCCGACCTTGCCCGCGAGCTGCGCGAAGTGATAAACCTCCCGGATCTGCGACACCTGCGCCTCCACCGCATAAGGCCTCGACTCCGGGGGCCGGATACGCAGGTAGGGATGCAACAGCGCCAGTGACGGTCCCGCGAGCCGGACCTTCGCGTCCATGGGGCCCAGGTCGAAAATATCGGTGAAGAAACCGTCGAACTCGAAGCGGGTCCTGCGCGAGACGAAATGGCCGCGTAGCGGAAAACTGATTCCGCTGGCGCGAAAGCTCAGCAGGGGCCCGCTCAACGCCTCACCCGAGAACGCGTGGCTCTGATAGCGGCCTTCGAACGCGATGCGCGCCGATGGACCTTTGTCGTCCCGTTCTGCGTTCGGGGTATCGACCGGTGCCGCACTCGCCGCAAACTCCAGGTCGATCGCGCGATTGACGAAGTTGATCCGCGAGCGATGCGCTTCGAGAGTCATGACGGTGACCCGCCCCGGCGAGCGATCATCAGGATTTCGAAGGCGCCAGTTGCGCAACCCATCGGCCTGTCGCTCCATGTCGACGCTGGCATCGATGAGAACCAGCTTCGAGATGACCGGCCGCCCGTTCCAGATGCTGGCGAGCGAAACGCTGAATGAAACCTCGGCGGCGGTCAGAAAGGGACGCTTCGCCGCCCACGGCGCATTTTCGACATACACGTCGCGCAAACGCACGGAAGGTTCGAGCGTAAACCCCGGATCGACGTGCAGCTCGCCGATCCTCACCTCGCGGCCCGATGGCTCCATGAGATAACGCTCGAGCGGCCGGCGCAGCCAGTTCCAGTCGAACAGCAGGAAGAATGCAACGAGGATGAGCGCAAAACCCACAAGGATGCGGGTCTTGCGGCCGAATGCCGGCAAGCGGTTGGAGATTGGGATCTTCATTGAGCGCACGAGACTTCGCGCCCCGAGGCAATCCGCGGTCCCGGCGGGCGCAGGATCAGGTCCGGCATGACGACAAGCGCGTCCTCACCGCGTCACTTGGCTTGCGCTTCCATCACTCCATCACTCCATCACTGCCTCGAGCCGGCTTTATCGCCCATAAAACTTCCGCACCGTTTCGTCAGCAACCTTTTGCAGGAACGCCGCGGTGTCCTTGTCGATCCTGCCGTAGTAGTCGTACGAATTGCCGACGGGTGATTTGCCGTAGAGGCTGGCATACACCACGCATGCGGCCAGGTAAGTGCCGATCAGCTCGGGATGGCTGCCGTCGTAGTCCTTGTGCAGCTTGATATCGGGCCGCTGCCGATAGGCTTCCTCGAACGCCAGCCCCACCGGAATGACGAAGACGCCCGCTTCGTTGCCGACCGAGACATGCATGTCCTCGACTTTGCGGATCATCTCCGGGCTCGCGAACTTGCTCGGCTTGACGTGCGCATGCGTCATGTAGAGTGCGGTTTTCGCGCCGTGCTTCGTGATCTCTTCGTTGAACTCGATGACCTTCTCGCGAAACCGGGAACGGCCGCCATCCGACAGCGCGCCGGTGCTGTTGCCCTGAAGGACCACCACGTCGAAAGGCTGCTTGATTCCCAGACGGCCCGGTTCGAGCAAATGCTGGATGTTGTGGTGGGCCAGCGGCGCGCCTCCGATCGTTGCCGACTTGTATTGCAGCGCCTTCTCGATGCCCGGGTCGGCGGCGAGCACCATCCGGCGCACGTGATTGTGTAGGCTGTCGTTGTAGTAGAGATAACTGTTGCCGACGAACAGGATGCGCTTGGGGCTATCGACCGGCGGCTGTTTCACCGTCGGGCTTTGCGCAGCATGAGCCCACGACGCACTGGCGAACAGGACGAGCAGCAGCGCTACACAATGCGTCCTCAGTGGATGGGAACGACCTGACCGGGCGGGCTTGTTATCCGTCATTCGAAACCTCGTTGTAGACGACATCAGTAGGGCGAACCGTCTTTGTGGGTGAACCGCCACCTGCCCTCCACCAGCAGGGCCTGAAGATCGTCGTCTGGATAAGTGCCGACATCTCCGGACGTCCGGTCACCGATCTCGAGATAGACCACTTCCTCTGCGGTTTCATTGATGAGGTGGTGGCCGTTACCGGAGCCTGCTTTGAACCCCGCACACATGCCCGGGCACAGTTGCGTTCGACCTTCGTCGGTCAGCAGCGTGGGTCGGCCCTGCAGGATATAGATGAGCTCGTCCTGCTTCGTGTGCGAGTGCCTGAGGGCGGAGATCGCGTTCGGCGCCAGGCGGGTGAGGTTGACGCCGAAATTCGTGAGGCCGAACAGATCGCCCAGTGCTCGCTTTTCACGTCCCGACATCCGCGACGCGAACGGCTCCGGATAGTTCGAAGGCTTGGTTCTGGCGGCTGCTTCGGCTGCGGTGATGGCGATCGGCAATTTCGGATCTGGCATGGCGGCGCTCTGATGATGAACAAACGTGCCGGGAGGCTTGAATGCATCGGACCTGCGCGGGCGTCTGGACTCGCGCGCTAATGGCCTGCATCAGTGATTTCGAGAGTAACGTTCGCAACGGCCGCCCGCTCGGAAGCGGGCTCGTCGTTCACCGGTAACTTGCTACGGGTTCTAACGTTACGCTCCACTGGCTCCGTCCTCAGCTCTGGGGTCAGAAACTGACCAGCTTCGCATCCGGCCGCGATGCATGCGCGTGCAGCTCGTTCATGCCTCCGAATGTCGCGTTCTTCACCAGCATCTTGTCAGTGATCCCGCGGACTTCGGCGCACGGTTTGCACACGATGACCTGCGCTTTCGGATTGGAAAGGATTTCTTCGAATCTCGAAGGCGGTCCGAACGGGACCATTTTCTGATGCGCCCCCTCGAGCGCGATCGTCACTGCATCGTGGAACAGCATGATCATCACCGTATCACCGGCCTGAAGGGCGGAAGCCGCGAAGACGAACGGCAGCGAGCCCCGCGTGATATCGGTCGGACCCCAAGTCGTGGAAATTGCGAAATGCATATGACCTCCTCTAGTGGAAAATAGTAGGGCGTAAACCTCGAGTTCGGACCTTCCGTCCGTCACATGCCGACGCTCCCCTGCGCCTGCAAGCGTCGGACCGCCCAATGCCGCATGGCGAGGCTGAACAACATCGGATTCGGGTCGACACGGGGTCAGGCTTCCGATCATAACCCCAAGCGAGCCGCTCCCCGGCCGATCGGGCGTGGGTGATCACGATGACTTGAATTCGACAGGCTTGAGCGTACTCGTGTTTACGTGCAACTGGAAGATATCGGGCCTCGAGTAGTGGCCGACGACATCGAGGCTTCGGCGCGCGATGCCGACACGCTCGAGGTCGATCTCGGCGTACAGGATTCCCACCTCGCGCCGCATGGGCCCCGCCGCGATCTTGCCGCCCGGCTCGATCACCACGGAGTCCCCCGGGTTTATCCATTCATCTTCGTTCGGGTAGAGATCCGATTTGCCCGGCACGTCCTGAGGGATATCGCTGCCTCGAAGCGCCACGCCACTTCCCACCACCCAGCAACCGCCCTCGCGTGCGATGTGCTGGAGGGTGCCGATCCACTTGTCGCCGGCATCATAAGTCGGCGCGATATAAATCTCGACGCCGAGCGCGTAAAGCGCGCACCGGGCAAGCGGCATGTAGTTTTCCCAGCAGATGAGCGTACCTATGCGGCCGCACGGCGTCTCGAGCACTTTCAACCCCGAAGCATCGCCGAATCCCCATACCATGCGCTCGGGATTCGTCGGCATGAGCTTTCGATGACGGTTGAGCAGATCGCCGGTCGGCCCGATGACGACGACGGTGTTGTAGACGGTGCCGCGGCTGAACTCGGCGTCACGCTCGTTCATGCCGCACACGACCGTCACCTTATGCGCTTTCGCAGCCTTGCGAATCGGCGCGAGATCGTTGCCGTCGAGGCTGACCGCGCTTTCGAGAAGCTGCGCGTGAAGCTTTTCCGCAAGCGCCATATCGGCCCCGGGACGCAGGCGCCACACCCACGCCGGATAGCCTGCGATGTATGCTTCGGGAAAAACCACGAGCCGCGCCCCAGCCTCTGCAGCCTCAGCGATCGCGGCGACGGCATCCGCGATGGTGCGGGAACGGTTCAACAGCACGGAAGGTCTTTGGACGACGGCTATACGCATATTGGTTCTCCAGTAACGCCTGTGACACGAAGGACGGGACGATTGCGCCATAGCGCGTCGACGGGAACGAACGCGGTAAGGCATGCGGGGCTCGCGTGACATGCCGGCTGTAGCGAACGCTGCGCCGGAAAGCCGGCACCGAGCGCCGCAGGCGTGTGCAGCATCAGGACCGCGAATCGCTGCGATGATCGGCGCGACTGATGCGCCGATCATCGACGTGCGCGCGGCCTTCAGTCCGGTTTGATGTTCTGGTTCGTTCTGAAGAAATTCGTCGGGTCGTACTTCTTCTTGAGCTCCACGAGCCGCTTGTACATCGAACCGTAAGCAAACGCCACGCGGTCGCCTTCGTCCTGGGTGAGGAAGTTGACGTACGCGCCGCCGCTGGCAAACGGCTGCGACTTGGCGAAGAACTCGCGCGCCCAGGCGATGCAGCGCGCGTCCTCGGCGGCAGAATCCCACCGGCCGTGCACGTTCATGACGTAGTTGGCGTCCCGGCTCGAATAGGCCATCGCATCAGGGGCGACGCGGGCCGTCTGGCCGCCGATCGTGCCGATGAAGATCTCGCACTGCGGCGACGGCAGGGTGCCGGCGTATTCGACGATGACGTCGATGGCCTCGTCACTGAGCCGGGTGAAGTTGTGCGACTTCCAGTAGTTGCGCGCACCGGGGGTCAGCAGCGGGTCGAAAGCCTGCTGCCACGCCGTGTACGGCTGCACGCCGATGTGCTCGCCATGCGCCTTGCCGAAGCCGCGCAGCGGCTCTGTCAGCTTCTCGCCCTCGGCAGGATCCCCGGCATAGCACACCGCGAGCGCAACGATCTCTTTACCGTGGACATTCTCGGGCAGGAAAGGCAGCGGCGGCGCTTTGCGCGTGACCATCCAGACGTTGAGATCGTCGGGCATCGTCTCGGTGAACCGGGCGAACTGGGTGATCACGGACTTCGCCTGCTCGAACGGGAAGACGATGAGCCCGCTCAGCACATTGGGGCCGAGGGGATGGAGCTGGAATTCGAAGCTCGTGACGACGCCGAAGTTACTGCTGCCCCCGCGCAAACCCCAGAACAGATCGGCGTTTTCCTTTTCGCTGGCGCGCACCTGCCTGCCATCGGCCGTGACGACATCCACCGCGAGGAGGTTGTCCGCGGTCATGCCATATTTCCGGCTCAGCCAGCCGAAGCCACCGCCCAGCGTCAGGCCTGCCACGCCGGTCGTCGAATTGATGCCGAGCGGCGTCGCGAGTCCGTGTGCCTGCGCGGCCGCATCGAAATCCGCGAGGGTACACCCGGGCTCGACGCGTGCCCGGCGCGCTTCGCGGTCGACTTTGACGCCCTTCATCAGTGAAAGGTCGATCATGAGCCCGTCGTCGCACACGGCATTGCCCGCGATATTGTGTCCGCCGCCCCGGATCGAAACGAGTATGAGGTGCTTGCGGGCGAAGTCCACGGCCTGCACCACATCATCACGCGACTCACACCGCGCAATCGCCGCAGGCTTGCGGTCGTTCATCGCATTCCAGATCTGTCGCGTCTGGTCGTAGCCTGCGTCGCCGGGAAGAACCACTTCCCCCCCCGAAATCCGCCTTGAACTCGTCCCACTTTGCGTTTTCTGGTTTATTCATGCTGGGCTCCTTTCCTTCGCGTAATGACCGCGAGGCCGTCGAGCCACGACGCAGGCGAAACCCGCGCAACGCCGGGCACCCCGGTTTGACTCACCGGGTTGGATGCCCGTTCAGACTAATTTCCAGCCTTTCCCCTCCACCGATGCACGCGCAGGACGCAATTGCGTTTTCGTTCGTCCTTTAAGCGTGCAAGCAAGCTCGCAGTACGTCTGGGTGATACGGCTTTCCCGGATGTTGCGATCCTGGAGACGAAGGAAGCGCTGATCAACCTCCTCGTCATGCTGGACTACACCGGCATCCATGGTTAATGCTCCAATCCCAATGGACCGCCGCGAGAACGCCCCGGGATGGTGCACCAGAACCTATGCAGAGATTCCTGGTGGACAGCATGAGCTGCGCGCCAGCCGGGTGCGCTGTCGAACAGGTGCGGCGCGCCGGTATTAGCCGCTGCGCGCTTCGCGAATCGCGCGCCAGATACGCTCCGGTGTTGCAGGCATCTCGACGTGGCGCACGCCGAACTCGGAAAGTGCATCGACGATGGCGTTGATCATCACCCCGAGCGCGGGCGCAGTCCCGCCCTCGCCGCCTGGGCGCATGCCGAGCGGATGCGTCGGCGAAGGTGTCTCGATGTATTCCGTGTTGAAGAACGGGAAGTCGTCCGCGCGCGGCATCGCGTAATCCATGAACGATCCGGAGAGCAGTTGCCCCGTGTCGGGGTCGTAGTGGCAGTGCTCCATCAGCGCCTGTCCCACGCCCTGCGCGATGCCGCCATGGACCTGGCCGTGAATGATCGCCGGATTCACCGCGCGCCCGACGTCGTCCACGGCGACGTAGCTCACGATCTCCAGCGTGCCGATTTCGGGGTCGATCTCCACTTCGACGACCTGGCAGCCGTACGGAAACTGCGCCGCGTTGACGGTCTCGTCCGCGATCGCCACGAGCGGGCCGCGCAAGTCCTCAGGCAGGTCGGGAAGCTCGACCGCGCCGCGGGCCACGTCGGTGAGGCTCACGGTACGGCCGGCGCCCGGCCTCGCAAACACACCATCGCGGAACTCGACCGCGCCCGGCTCGCATTCGAGCAGCAGCGCCGCGATGCGCCTGCCTTTCCCGATGATCTGCTGCGAAGCGCCCCAGATGACGATACTCGCGAGCCGCAATCCGCGGCCGGAGTGCGTGCCGCCGCCGAACTTCACGAACTCGGTGTCGCCGGTGAGTATCCGCACATCGTCGAAAGGCACGCCCAGCCACTCGGTCACGAGCTGCGCGAAGCTCGTCTCATGGCCCTGCCCCGTCGAGACCGTGCCGATGATCACGTCGACCATACCGTCGGGATGCACCGTCATCTCGGCACGCTCGCGCGGCACGCCGCTCGCGGTGTCGACATAGTTCGACACACCGATCCCGCGGCATTTACCCCGGGTCCGCGCTTCGGCCCGGCGCGCCGGAAAGCCGTCCCAGTCGCCCATCCCGAGCGCCTTGTCCATGACGCGGTGATACGCGCCGCTGTCGTAGACCATGCCGAAAGGGTTGGTGTAGGGCATTTCCGCTTCGGTCACGAGGTTGCGCCGCCGCAGCTCGACGCGGTCGAAGCCGTGCTCGCGCGCGGCGAGATCGATGAGACGCTCCATGACGTAAAGCACTTCGGGCCTGCCCGAGCTGCGGTAAGGCCGCGTCGGCGCGGTGTTGCTGACGACACCGCGGGCGCGGAAATGCGCCGCAGGCACGCGGTAGATGCTCGACATGATCTCGACGCCTTTTCTCAGCGGCGAGAAATTCGTCGTGTGTCCGCCCGCGTTGCTCACGTTCGAGCCGCGCATCGCGAGGAAGGTGCCCTGGGCGTCGAGCGCGAGCTCCGCTTCCACGACCAGATCGCGGCCCTGGTAGTCCGTCGCAAACGCTTCATTCCGCTCGCAGGTCCACTTCACCGGGCGGCCCGTTCGACGCGCAGCCCACACGACCAGCGCGAACTCGCCATAAAGCATGCCGCGCGTGCCGAAATGACCGCCCACGTCGCGGGTGATGACGCGAACGGCATCATCAGGGACGCCGAGCATGATCGCCAGATCCATTTTCGTGCGCCACGCGCCGCTGGTGCCGGCGTGCAGAAGGTAGTGGCCGGTCGATGCGTCGTACTCGCCCACGGCCGCACGCGGCTCCATCGGCACACCGGTGACGCGCGGCACCCAAGTCTCCAGGCGCACCACATGCGCGGCTCGCGCGAAAGCCGCGGCCGTTGGCTCGCGCTCGCCCGCCTCCGCGTCGAGGCACACGTTCGAGCGAGCCTCGTCGAAGAGCCGCGGCGCTTCAGGCCGCGCAGCCGCCGCGGTATTGGCGACCGCCGGCAGCGTTTCGTAATCGACTTCGACCAGCTCCGCGCCGTCTTTCGCCGCCGCGACGCTCTCCGCGATCACGAACGCGACGGATTCGCCGACGTGACGAACCTTGTCGATCGCCAGCGGATAGTGCGGCGCCATGAACATCGGTGCGCCGTCGGTGTTCTCGAGTGGAATGTCGGCCGGGTGCGGTGAGAAAGGCCGGTGCGGAATGGGCTTGATGCCGTCCGCCAGCAGGTCCTGCGCGGTCAGCACGGCGATGACACCGGGCGCGGCAAGGGCTGCGGCGGTGTCGATCGCGAGCAAGCGCGCATGCGCGTGGGGCGAGCGCACCACGACCGCGTACGCCTGCCCGGAAAGATTGACGTCGTCGCTGAAGCAGCCTGCACCCGTGATGAGCCTCAGGTCTTCCTTGCGCCGCACCGGCTCTCCGATACGGGCACTCTTCGCAGGCTGGGCCATTATCGAGCGCCTCGGGATTGCTTCGTCCGCGCCGTCCTCGCAATGACCCCGAGAGTCATCGCGAGGCGCCGACAGGTGCGCAGTGGCGATCTCGTGGCGCACGCAGCGCAGTCCGCCGCGAGGCACGTGGGGGTCCGCATCAGCATGCTTTCGCCACTGCGCGCTTTGCCATCACCGTTACACAATGCGCGCGGTATTCCGCGCTCGCGTGGATGTCCGAGTTAAGTCCATCCGCATCGACTGCCATGCCATCGAGCACAGCGGGGTCGAACCGTTTCGAGAGCGCTGCTTCGGCCTCGCCGAACCGGAACGCCGAAGGCGCCGCGCCGGTGACTGCAACGCGAACGCCGCCGTGCGTCCGCGCGACGAAGACGCCGACGAGCGCGAAGCGGGACGCAGGCTGGCGAAACTTCGAGTACCCGGCTGCCTGTGGAATCGGAAAGCGCACTTCGGTGATGATCTCGCCCGGTTGCAACGCAGTTTCGAAGAGTCCAGGGAAGAAATCGTCCGCGGCGATCGAGCGCCGCGAAGTCACGACCGTCGCGCCCAGGCCCAGCACGGCAGCGGGATAGTCGGCAGCGGGATCGGCGTTCGCGATGGAGCCGCCAAGGGTGCCGCGGTTGCGCACGAGCGGATCGCCGATGCCGCCCGCGAGCGCCGCCAGCGCGGGAATGACTCGAGCGACTTCGGCCGAGGCAGCGACTTCGGCATGTGGCGTCATGGCGCCGATCACGATCGCGTCGCCTTCGCGGCGGATGCCTTTCAGGCGGTCGAGCGCACCGAGGTCCACGACGCCTGCGTAGCGTGCCAGACGCAGCTTCAACGCGGGTATCAGGC
>JBKJKJ010000216.1:0-4281 GCA_046597455.1 Burkholderiales bacterium | reverse complement strand
TGGGCAGCAGCGACACAGGCTATCTTTACCTCGTGCTGCGCGGACTGAGCGGCGACACGCTCGCCCAGCGGATCAAGCAAAGCTACGTGCTGCGCGAGAGCCTGTGGCTGCTCGGCTGCGGTCTCGTGATCGCGCTGCTCGCTGGCGCGTTGATCATCACGATCATGACACGCCCGCTGCGCCAGCTCACGACTGTTGTCGACCGGTTTCGCAGCAGCGGCTTCGCGGACCCGCCTGAAGCAGCGCCTTCGCCGCGCGACGAGATCGGCACGCTGACCGACACGTTCAATCGCATGGCCGATCGCATACTCGGGCAGATGACCGCTCTGCAGCAGACCGATTCGATGCGCCGGGAGCTCGTCGCCAACATCTCGCACGACCTGCGCACGCCGCTCGCGTCGCTGCAGGGCTATCTCGAGACGCTGCTCCTGAAACGCGATCAGCTCGCGCCCGACGAGCAGCAGAATTATCTCGAGATCGCGTTGAAGCAGACCGAGCAGTTGAGCGGGCTGGTCTCCAGGCTTTTCGATCTCGCCAAGCTCGATTCCGGACAGGTGGCCGCAGCGCTCGAGCCCTGCGCGCTCGGCGATCTGATACAGGACGTGGTGCAGGAGTTCGGGCTCGCGGCATCGAACCGCGGCATTGCGCTGCAATGCCAGATCCGCCCCGATCTTCCGCTGGTGACAGCAGATGTCGGGCTCATGGAGCGCGTGCTGCGCAATCTCATTGAAAACGCTTTGCGCTACACCGGCGACGGCGGAACGGTGGCCGTCACGGCGGCGCCCGCGGGAAGCGGCGCGATGGTCGAAGTGAGCGATACCGGCATCGGCATTCCATCGAGCGAGCTTCCGCGCATTTTCGACCGCTTCTATCGAGTCGAAAAAAGCCGCGGCCTCGCCGCAGGCAGTGCCGGCCTGGGGCTGGCGATCACCAAGCGCATCCTCGACCTGCATGACAGCGAGATCACCGTGACCAGCGAGCCCGGCAAAACGGTTTTCAGGTTCATTCTGGAATACGCGCCCATGCGCGCGGCCGCTGCGAGCGAAGACCAGACGGCCGACTCGCGCCTCGCGACCGCCGTCGCGCCGGCCAAGCGCGCAGTCCCCTCGCTGGCCTACCCGATGGCCGAACGCCCGTCGTGAGGTCCGTGGTCCCGATCGGGTTGTGCAACAATCTCTGACCAGAGGTTAACCCGCGGCGGCGGACTTCAGCGCGGCGGATTCCTCACACGCCCCGGGAAAATCACGCGGCGATGAAGTAGCATGACCCCCTACCAGGAGAGAATACTCTGACATGAGCCTTGCATTTGCCTTGAGGGGACGACTGTTGGCGTTGGTCCTGCTCGCCGCGTCGCCAATCGTTGTCGCCGTGGTCATGACCTCGATGCACGAGCGTGCCCTGGCGCTCTCCAACCTCAAGACCGAGCTCCTGTCGATTGCCCGCACCGCTATCGCCAGTCAGGACGAGTACAAGGCCGCCGCCTATCAGGTGCTCTCCAGCCTTTCCGCGTCGCCGGCGATCAGAAGCAGTGATGGGAATCAATGCGCTGAAACGCTCGGCCCCATCGTCCAGCGCGGTGGCTTGTTCATCAACATTCTGGTCACCGACCTCGAAGGCAGGGTTCGCTGCAGCGGCCTTCCCTTCAAGGGCGAAGTGAATGTCGGCGATCAGACCTCTTTTCGGCGCGCCGTTGCCACGAGGAGCTATGCGGCGGGCAGCTTTCAGATCGGCCGCATCACAGGCCAGCCATCGATGAATTATGCGTTCCCGATCTTCGACAAGACGGGCGGATCGGGCGCAGTGCTCCTGGCGGTCCTCCCGCTCTCGCCGATCATCCAGAATCTGCGGGAGACGCGTTTGCCCCCCGGGGCCATCATCACGCTGATCGCGCCGGATCTGACCATCGTCGAGCGCTTTCCACGTGACGAATGGGTCGGCAAAAGCGTCTCGGGCACAGACATGCATCGACTCATTGCGGCACAGGGAGATGAAGCCCTCGCGAAAATCCCTGCGCTCGTGCCCGAGACGCGCGTGCATGCCGTAACGACCTCGCGTAACCCGGTCAGTGGTGAAGTGTCGGGTTACTTCGTGATCAGCGTGCCCGACCAGGCGATTCTGGCGCCCGTGATCCGCAGCACGCAGCGTGAAATTCTGTACGTCGGTCTGCTCGTTCTGGCGATCGCCATCATCGCGGTCCTCGGCGCCGACCTGCTGGTGCTCAAGGGGATCAATACGGTGCTCGAGGCTGCGCGCCGGATTGCGGGCGGCGACTTCACAGCCCGGGCGCAGGTTCCTACCGGGCATACCGAGCTTGGGGCGCTCGCCGCCGCATTCAACACCATGGCGGACAAGACTGAAGCTCGCATGGAGGCGCATTCATCGCTTAACCGGGTTTATGAGGTATCGGCTGCGATCGACAGCGCCATCGTCAGGCTGGAGGATCCCGGCCAACTCGCTGATCAGGCATGCCGGACGGCCGTGGATGTCGGTGGATACCGCATGGCGAGCCTTCACCGGGTCGATGACGGGACGTCGTCTGCGCGCCTCGCCGCTCATGCAGGCGGCCAAGAGATCGATTTTCAAAACGCGCTCTTCAATATCGACGCGACCCTGTCGCCCGAGAGCGGCCCGATACGAAAGGCACTGGAGACCGGCGTCCATGTGATCGAGCAGGACGTCGACCCCCTGCCCGGGGTGCAGTGGATGAAGGCCTTCCACCAGAGCGGCTGCCGCTCGCTGGCGGCGTTCCCGCTCGTAAGAAACCAGCGCGTGCTGGGGGTTTTTTCGCTCTTTTCGACCGAACGGAACGCGTTCGACAACGAGAATGAAATAAAGCGGCTCCTTGCACTCGCATCCGATATGGCGTGGGGGCTGGATCGAAATCGAACATGATCGGCCGCCGCGTCACCCTCACCGCGTCACCGCTTCACTACATCACCGCATCACCTCTTCACTTCATCACTTCTTCACTCCTTCACCGCATCACCGCATCACTTCTTCACTACATCACCGCATCGCCGCATCACTTCTTCACCCGCCGCCCGAGCCTGATCAGCGGCACCGCACGCACCCGCCACAGCGCGACGAGCGCGGCTCCAGCACCGATGCCCAGGCCCCAGCGTATGGCGCTCGCGAGCGCATAGCGCGCGCCTTCGAGGAGCCCCTCGCCGTCCAGATCTGCGGCACTCGCGTCCTTCATGAAGGCCTGACGGGCGGTTTCGCTGACCAGTATCTGCGGATCGGCGAGCCGGGCTTCGAGCGTCCCGGCGTTCGCCACCACCGCGGCGCGATGAACGCCGCCTTCGTAGAGCTCGTTCACCAGGGCCCCGACTGCGGCGGTACCGATCATGCCGCCGATCATGCGCACCGATTGCAGCATCGCGGTTACGATGCCGAGCTGGGATCGCGGCACCGATTCCTGCGCGAACAGCGTGAGGTTCGGCATGAGAAAGCCGAGCCCGACTCCGGCGAGCACCATATACAGGACGATGAACCCGTGGGGCGTTCCAATCGTGACTCCTGCCATACCCGCGAACGACACGACGAGCAGGCCAAAGCCCGCCGACAGCATCACGTTCGGCGCGCGGATGCGTGTCACCAGGCGGCTGTTGAGTATGCTGCCGAAGGTAATGCAGACGACGAGCGGCGTGATGAGAAGTCCGGACTCGTTGGCCGACAGCCCGAAACCGCCCTGCAGCATGAGCGGGGCGTAGAAGAGCATGGTGAACATGCAAAGGCCGGTGAACAGGGCAAGCAATGCGAGCCCTCCGACTTTTCTGTCCGCGAACAGCGCGAGCGGCAGTAAAGGCTGCGCACTGCGCCGCTCGCACCACACGAGTGCCGCGGCGGCGGCGATGCAGACCCCGATGAGGACCGTCACATCCCACGTAAATCCGCTTCTCGGCAACCATTGCAGGACGAGCTGGAAGCTCCCGAGCGCGACGGTGATGAGCGCGGCACCCAGCCAGTCGATGCGGCCGGTTCCGCGCTCCGGATGCCGCACGAGCGGCAGGAAGCGATAGACGATGTACAGCCCCACCAGCGCGACGGGCAGGTTGACGTAGAAGACCGATCGCCAGCCGAACGCGTGCGTCATGAAACCGCCCAGGGACGGTCCGATCGCGTTCGCAATGCCGAACGACGAGCTGACGACGACCTGCCAGCGCAGGCGCACATGCGGGTCAGGAAAAAGATCGGGACGGCTTTCGCGAGCATTCCCGATCTTTTTCCTGACCCGCATGTGCGCCTGCGCTGGCAGGTCGTCGTCAGCTCGTCGTTCGG
>JBKJKJ010000209.1:0-4502 GCA_046597455.1 Burkholderiales bacterium | reverse complement strand
GCTGTTCGACAAGAAAACCAAAAAGCTGATCGGTTCCGCCATCGTCGGCGTGAACGCAGGAGAGCTCATCGCCGAAACCGTGCTCGCGCTCGAGATGGGCGCCGACGCAGCCGACATCGGGCTCACGGTCCATCCGCACCCCACGCTGTCGGAAACCATTTATTTCGCAGCCGAAATCGCCGAAGGCAGCATCACCGACCTGTACATGCCCAAGCGCTGAAAAAGCGGGGTTCGGGCTCAGAGCGTGACGGAAATCGAGATGCAGCGTGTGGCCCCCAGGCAGTACCCAATCGGGGCTGCCCCGATTGCACAGGAGATCGAATGAAGTCGCTCTGTCGTCACCCCGTCCGTGTGCATAGCGCAGAAAGCCGCTCGCAATGACGATCATCGCGAGTGCAGTCTTGAAGGCGGCACGAGTCGTGCACATCTGTAGCGGGATGGGGTCTTCCTCCAGGACTGGCCGGACATGAAGTACAAGGACTATTACGCGACGCTCGGCGTCGCCAAGACGGCTGGCGCCGACGACATCAAGAAGGCGTACCGCAAGCTCGCCCGTAAATACCACCCCGACGTCTCGAAGGAAAAAGACGCCACGCAGAAGTTTCAGGACGTCTCCGAAGCGTACGAAACGCTCAAGGACCCGGAGAAGAAAGCAGCCTACGATCAGCTCGGCACCCATCAGGCGGGACAGGATTTTCGGCCGTCCCCGGGCTGGGAGCAGCAGTTCAGCCAGGGCGGTACGCAGTTCGAGGATGTGGATCTGGCCGACCTGTTCGCGGGCCTGGGCCGGGGGCGCGGATTCGGCGGCGGACGCGCCGGCACGGCGTATCGCGACGTCCCCATCACGGGGGAAGATTTCGAGGTGCAAGGCAACCTCACGCTCGAGCAGGCTTATCTGGGCACGATGCTCGAGCTCAACCTGCAGATTCCCGAGTACGACGCGAGCGGCAGGATGCGCCGCGTGCCGCGTGCTTTCAAAGCGCGCATCCCGCCCGGCGTCACCGACGGGGAGCGCCTGCGCCTCCCGGGCCAGGGCGGTAAAGGCGTCAACGGCGGTCGCGACGGCGACCTGTACATCGCCCTCAGACTGCTCCCGCACAAGCTCTTTCGCGTGAGCGGCCGGGACCTGTATCTCGACCTGCCCATCGCACCGTGGGAAGCCGTGCTCGGCGCGACCATCGAGATTCCGACGCTCGGCGCACCGGTGCGCCTGAAGATCAAACCGGTTACCCAGGCGGGTCAGCAGTTGCGGCTCGCCAAGCGCGGTCTTCCGAAGCCCGGCCAGGAAGGCGATCTCTACGTGATCGTTCAGATCGTCGTGCCGCCGAGCGAGACCGACCGGGAGAAAGAGCTTTACTCGGAGCTGTCCAAGGTTTCAACGTTCAACCCACGTACGCACCTGGAAACGGAGATCGGGAGTGAAACTGGAGCGCACTGAGACGGTCTGGCTCGATGACGGCAGCGTCGTCACGCTCGTCGAGCTCGCACAGTGCTCCGGCTTGAGCGAGCCGGAGCTGCGCAATCTGGTCGATTTGGGCGCGCTCGAGCCGCTCGACCCGAACGCGGCCGAATGGCGCTTCGGCGCCCGGTGCATCACCGCGGCACGCACGGCGTGTCGATTGCGCAATGACCTCGAGCTCGATTCGCCCGGCTTGGCCATCGTGCTCTCGCTGCTCGACCGCGTCCGAGAGCTGGAATCGGAGGTGCAGCGCGTTCGCGCCCGCCTGCCGCGAGTTCGGCTGCCGTAGCGGTACACAGCTTGCTCGTGGTCGGGATTCAACCCCGCCATCGAAAGGACCTCGCATGACCCTCACCAACGTGCAGGAAAGCTCGGAATGACTCACACGCGTGACGATATCGAGCGCAAGCTGGACGACGCGGTGGCGAACAGTTTCCCCGCCAGTGACCCGGTTTCGTATTCGATGCCTCACTCTCGAGACGAGCTGAATCTGCAACCCCCGACCTCACCGATGACGATGATCCTGGTCGGCGGCGGGTTGCTGGCACTGATCGCGCTGATTGCCCTGCGCCGCTAGCCGCACGACCCGTCTGAGAACGGCTGTACGGGCGCTCCGCCCAGCGGCTGTTTTGCATTCGCGACAATGCGGCATTCTGCATCCTAAGCTTTGAAAACTATCGGCCTTTTCAGCGCGTGCCCAATGGCGTAGCATTACGCTGCACGCCCTAACAAACGCATGCGCAGGCTCGGGCAGTACTGAGGTTTCAGTCCACCAGCGCAGGAGAACATCCTGGGCGCACTGGAGGATCCTTGAAGCCGACCGACATTCAGCAGCCCGACTATTTCCACAAAGTCGTCGATTGCCAATGGGCGTGTCCCGCCCACACCCCCGTCCCCGAATACATCAGGCTGATTGCCGCAGGCCGCTACAGCGACGCCTACATGGTGAACTGGGAATCGAACGTCTTCCCGGGGATACTCGGGCGCACGTGCGACAGGCCTTGTGAGCCGGCGTGCCGGCGCGGCCGCGTCGAGGAACGCAACGCCGAGAAACCCGAGCCCGTTGCGATCTGCCGCCTGAAGCGCGTCGCGGCGGACAACAAGTCCGACATACGCGCCCACCTTCCCAAAGCGCCCAAGACGAAGAACGGCAAACGCGTCGCACTCGTCGGGGCCGGTCCTGCTTCGCTCACGGTCGCTCGCGACCTCGCCCCGCTCGGTTATGCCGTCACGATATTCGACGGCGACTCGCGCGCGGGCGGAATGATACGCACCCAGATCCCCCGCTTTCGCCTGCCCGAATCGGTGATCGACGAGGAAGTGGGTTACATCCTCGACATCGGCGTCGACTTCCGCGCGGGCCAGCACATCGGCAGCTTGAAAGCTTTGCTCGGCGAAGGCTACGACGCGATATTCGTCGGGAGCGGCGCGCCCCGCGGACGCGACATCGACGTTCCGGGACGCCAGGAAGGTGCGGCCAACATCCATATCGGCATCGACTGGCTCTCGAGCGTCTGGTTCGGGCATATCGCAAAAATCGGCAAGCGCGTGATCGTCCTCGGCGGCGGCAACACCGCGATGGACTGCTGCCGCTCCGCCAAGCGCCTCGGCGGCGAAGACGTGAAAGTCGTCGTGCGCTCGGGTTACGAGGAAATGAAAGCCTCGCCGTGGGAAAAAGAAGATGCGTCCCACGAAGACATACCCATACTGAACTACCTCGTGCCCAAGTCGTTCAAGATCGAAAACGGCAAGCTCACCGGTATGATTTTCGAGAAGGTGAAAGCAAGCTACGACGCCAAAGGTCGCCGCGAGCTGACACCCACCGGTGAGCCCGATCAGCACATCGAATGCGACGACGTCCTGGTGGCGATCGGCCAGGAGAATTCGTTTCCCTGGATGGAGCGCGACATCGGCCTCGAGTTCGACAAATGGGGCATGCCGGTGGTCGACCCGGTGACTTTTCGTTCCACGCATCCGCAAGTGTTCTTCGGCGGCGACGCGGCATTCGGACCCAAGAACATCATCTGGGCCGTCGCGCACGGGCACGACGCCGCGGTCTCCATCGACAAAATGCTCAACGGCGAAGACCTGCTCGACCGTCCGGACCCGCTCACCAATCTCATGTCGCAGAAGATGGGCATACACGAGTGGAGCTTCGACAACGCGATTTCAGCCGAGCTGCGCTACAAGGTCCCATGGCAGGACAAGAAGGTGACGCTGCGCGACATCAAGGTCGAAGTCGAGCTCGGGTTCGATCAGAAAACCGGTTATGCCGAAGCGCAGCGCTGCCTGAACTGCGACGTTCAGACCGTATTCACCCCCCGCCTCTGCATCGAATGCGATGCATGCGTCGACATTTGCCCGATGGACTGCATCACCTTCACCGAAAATGGTGAAGAGGCGGACCTGCGGCAGCGTCTTACCGCGCCTTCGCTGCATCCCGATCAGGATATCTACATCGCCGACGGCCTGAAGACCGGCCGCATCATGGCGAAAGACGAAGACGTGTGCCTGCATTGCAGCCTGTGCGCCGAGCGCTGCCCCACCGGCGCGTGGGACATGCAGAAATTTCTGCTTGAAATCACACACGCGGGACCGGGGTGCCGCAAACCGCAACGCGAGGCCGCTTAAAGAGCATGGACGCCATGAAAAGAATCGAAGCGGTCAACGATTTTGTCGTCAAATTCGCAAACGTCAACGGCTCGGGGTCGGCTTCGGCGAATGAGCTCTTCGCGCGATCGATCCTGCGCATGGGCGTCCCCGTATCGCCGCGGAACATTTTTCCTTCGAACATCCAGGGGCTGCCGACCTGGTACGAAGTGCGCGTAAACGAGACCGGCTACCAGGGCCGCCGCGGCGGCGTCGATCTCATGGTCGCGATGAACCCGCAGACCTGGGACAACGATCTGAAGGAAATCGAGCCGGGCGGCTATATTTTCTACGACAGCTCGAAGCCGCTCCCGAAGTCGAAGTTCCGCGAAGACATCAACGTGATCGGCATGCCGCTCACCGAAATCTGCAACACCACCTACTCCGATCCGCG
>JBKJKJ010000047.1:0-2512 GCA_046597455.1 Burkholderiales bacterium | reverse complement strand
TCGTGCGCTACGGCGGCATGCGCCCGGATCGCGACTGGCTGCAGTTCGACTGTGCGCTATCTTACGGGCTCGTCGAATACATGCGCACGCTCGAAATGCTCAAAGAGCATGGCTGGTCCGCGCGCCGCTGTATCCCGCACGGTGGACACCAGATGTCGCTCAACATCGCAGCGGGCCTGGGATTGGGCGGAAACGAATCGTATCCCGACGTGTTCCAGCCGTTCGGCGGTTTCGCGGACGACACGCCGGTGGAGAACAGCTTCGTGCGCATGCCCGAAGTGCCAGGGGTGGGTTTCGAGGCGAAGACGGCGCTGTATCGGGTGATGAAGTCGGTTGCCGTGTAGTGGCCTGTATCAGTGATTTCGAGAGGAACGTTCGCAACGGCCGCCCGCTCGGGAGCGGGCCCGTCGCTCACCGGTAAGTTGCTACCGGTTCTAACGTTCCGGATGAGGTGATGGCGGACGTACGTTCCCGCAGTTCCAGCACGAGGTGAACTGACCTTCGAGCTTTTCCCCGCACTGCGCACATGCCCAATGCTCGCCGCTGTATTTGCGCGCGAGGCTGCCTGTCAGAAAGTCCCTGAGCAACGCCTCGGCGAGCGCGAACTTCGCGTCATCCGTCACCCACACCGAACACACGTCCACGGGCAGCTCACCCCAGCCGCTCGTCAGGTATTCGCCCCGCACCTGGGCTTCGATGCCGTTGGAAAGCAGAAAGCCGCGGATCAGGTGGGCTTCGACGGCATGGCGGGCGGCGTGGAGTTGTTTCATCGGAGCCGCATCTTAACCTGCGACTGCGCCCCGCAGTCGACGCCGGCGCGCGGTCGAGATGCTAGAATCGTGCGGCAAAAACAGGCAGCGCATCCCGTGCCGCCGGTGCGTATTTCCCTTCTGATCTCGAGTCATGTCGAGCTGACCCATGCGTCAAGCCCGACATCGTCCCCGGGTGTGCCGGCGGGGAGGTCATCAAGCAATTTCGGAGTCGACGTGAACAGAGCACTCAAGATTGGAATTTTGGAAGGCGATGACATCGGCCTCGAGGTCGTTCCTGAAACCATCAAGGTCATGCGCGCTGCGGCGCAAAAGTGCAGCCTCGATATCGACTGGCACCCGATGCCGATCGGGCGCAAGGCCTACGATGAGCTCGGCTATACGCTGCCGCCGGGTACGCTCGAAAAGCTCAACACGCTCGACGGCTGGGTGCTGGGGCCGATCGGGCACCAGGCGTATCCCAAAGGCAAGCCTAACGCCATCAACCCGCACCCGATCCTGCGCAAGCAGTACGACCTGTTCGCCAACATTCGCCCCGCCAGATCGCTCCCCGGATTGCCCGCGATCTACGACGACGTCGATCTGATCATCGTGCGTGAAAACAACGAAGGCATGCCGCCTGATCGCAATGTTTTCATGGGCAACGGCGAGTTTCGCCCCACGCCCGACATGACGATCGGCATCCGCGTAATCACCCGGCAGGGCTCGAGCAAAGTGGCGCGTGCGGCGTTCGAGCTCGCGCGTACGCGGCCGCGCAGGAAGGTGACTTCGGTGCACAAGGACACGGTGTTCAAGCTCGCGTGCGGCATGTTCGCCGAGGAATGCCGCAAGATGGCTGAAGAATATCCCGACATCGCGTACGACGAAGTTCTGGTCGATACGATGGCGATGAAGCTCGTCATGAAGCCGCAACAGTTCGACGTGATCGTCACGACGAACACGTTCGGCGATATCCTCTCCGACGCCGCAGCCGGCCTGGTCGGCGGCCTCGGTCTTGCGGCGGGGCTTTCGGCAGGACCCGATCGCGCGATGGCGCAGGCGACGCACGGTTCCGCGCCGGACATCGCAGGAAAAGGCATCGCCAATCCGTACGCGATGATCATGTCGGGCCAGATGCTGATGGCGTGGCTGGGCCACAAGCACGGTCAACCCGGGGCTGTAGAAGCCGCGGAAGTGATGGCGCGGGCAGTGGAGCGCGTGATCAGCGAGGCGAAGGTGCTCACGCCGGACCTCGGCGGCACGGCGTCTACGAGCCAGATGGGGGACGCGATCGCCGCAGCCGTTGCCAGGGTTTGAATCGAAGACTGGATTCGCGAACGAGGTGAGCTTGATGATGAACGCTCTTCATGAGGGGTAACCGGGTTGGCTACACTTAGAATACTCAGCGCCGGCGCGGCGCAGGCGGTAACCGAACGCATCATCGAGACCTTCAGGCGCGACACCGGCAGCGATGTCGTTGCCGATTTCGGCGCGGTCGGCGCCATGAAAGCCAAAGTCACCGCGGGTGAAGACGTCGACGTCATCATCCTCACGCAACCGATGATAGACGAGCTGATCGGCGCAGGTCTCGTGCAGGACGGGTCGCGTATCGATCTGGGCAAGGTCGGCACGGGTGTGGCCGTGCGCGCGGGTATCGCCGTTCCGGATGTGTCGAGCGCAGACTTGTTGCGCGCGCGCATCCAGAGTGCCAGCAAGATCGCTTTTCCGGACCCGGCTGTCGCAACCGCCGGCAAGATCGTGAT
>JBKJKJ010000500.1:0-8199 GCA_046597455.1 Burkholderiales bacterium | reverse complement strand
GGCTGTGTGCTGGCGAACCGGCTTTTCGCGTCGGGACGCCGCTCGGTGCTCTTGCTCGAGCGGCGTCCCCACGCGGAAAGCCGGTTCGCCAGCACACAGCCCGCGGCGCCCGCGCCGATCACGACGAAATCGTAAGAATCAGAGGCGGTCATAGACCGTGTCACGCCTTGCGTTCCTCAAGACCACGCCGCGAGCACTTTCTTCACCGCCGGGCGCTCCCCCATGCGCTTGTGGTGATCGTGAATCTTGGGGAAGCCGGCGATGTCCACGCCGTCGCGCGCCAGCCACCTCGCCACCGTGAACAAGTACGGATCGCAGATCGTGTAGGCGTTGCCCATCACCCATGGCCCCTCGACCATCTCGCGCTCCATCAGGGCGAAGCTTTCGCCGACGTTCTTCGGCACCTTGCGCTTCATGTCCTCGAGCGAGGCGGGCTCGTCCGCCCAGCGGCTGCCGCGCGTGAAATGCGCGTGGTTCACGTGCGCCGTGGAACAAAGATAGCTGTTGAAGGCCTGCACGCGGGCAAACCCGAAACGATCGTTCAGCGGCGCCAGTTCTGCCTTCGGAAACACCTGCGCCACATAGGCCAGGATGGCCGGCGTTTCGGTCAGTATCCCCGAATCGGTGATCAATGCCGGCACGCGGCCCTTGGGATTGATCTTGAGGTACTCGGGCTTGCGCTGGTCGCCGGCGGTGAAATCCAAGCGCACCGCTTCGTATTCGGCGCCCGCTTCTTCGAGCGCGATGTGCGACGCGAGCGCGCAGGTACCCACGGCATAGAACAACTTGAGCATCGGTCATCTCCTCTCTTTAAGGGGAAGCTGCAGTTTCGGTGGATAATCCCATTATGAATCACATCCGCACGCACTGTGCGATGGCATTGCGCGTTGGGCTGGCCACATTCCTGAGCCTGCTCGCGACAGCGGTTGGCGCACAAGCCTTTCCCGCGAAACCCATCCGCATCATCGCGCCGTTCCCGCCCGCCAGCGTGGCGGACGTGCTGGCACGCCCCATCGCGCAGAAAATGAATGAAACCTGGGGGCAGCCGGTGATCGTCGACAATCGCACGGGTGCTGCCGGCAGTGTCGGAGCGGACGTGGCGGCAAAAGCGCCGCCCGACGGTTACACGCTGTTGCTGGGCACCATCGGCACGAACGCGATCAACGCCGCGCTCTACAGCAAGATGCCCTACGACGTGCGCACGGATTTCGCACCTGTCACGCTCGTGGCCCGCACGTATTTGCTGCTGGTAATGCACCCCTCGGTGCCGGTGCGCACCGTGAAGGACGTGATAGCGCTCGCCAAGGCGCACCCGGGCAAGCTCAATTTCGGTTCGGCGGGCGCGGGCACCACGCCGCATCTGGCGGGCGAGATGTTCAAGTTTCTTACCGGTGTGTCGATGACGCACATCGCGTACAGAGGCAGCCCGCAATCTGCCATCGATCTCCTGGCCGGACGCCTCGACCTTATTTTCGCCAACGGCTCCGCCGCGTTGCCGCACATCCGCACCGGCAAGATGCGGCTGATCGCGATCAGCGCGGCGGACCGTGACCCGACGATGCCGGACGTCCCCACCATCGCCGAAACCTTCCCCGGCTTCGAGATGGCGCCATGGTTCGGCTTATTCGCCCCCGCCGGTACGACCCGGGACGTGGTCACGCGCCTCAACACCGAGACGGTGCGCATACTCGCGCTGCCGGACGTCAAAGCGAATTATGGGAACCTTGGCTTGACCGCGGTCTCCAGCACGCCCGAACAGTTCAGCGGCTATGTACGGGAAGAAATCGTGCGCTGGGCAAAGGTGGTCAAGGCAAGTGGCGCACGAGCGGATTGAGCTTAAAATTCCTAAACGCTGCCACCATCAGGGAGACAAACTTTCATGCCGATCATCGATTCCCAGATTCACCCCTACGAAGCCAACACGCCGAAGCGGCCGTGGGTTACCACGCCGAACTGGCCGCCCAGCGCAACCGCCGACGAGAACGTCGCGGCGATGGACAAGCTCGGCATCGACGGCGCAATCCTGATCTCGGCTTTCTCGGTATACCGCTACGACGCGAGCTATGCAGTGGAAGCGCAAAAGGCGCATCCGGATCGCTTCGCGCTCGTCAAGCCCCTGGACGTCGACGATCCCGGGATAGCCGACGTGATCGCGGAGTGGAAGAAAACGCCGGGCACGGTCGGCGTCCGGATCCAGATCACGAAAGACCCGGGCCGCGACCGGGATCCGAATCATCCCGGCTTCGAGCGCATCGCGCGCGCAGCCGCCCGTCACGATTTTCCGCTGAACATCCTGTGCTGGGGCAACATCGACGCCGGCGCTTCGATCATCGATCGTTTTCCCGAGACCCGGTTCATCATCGACCACCTTGCGATCCATCAGCCACGCACGCCGCCCGCGCCGCCGGACGCGTGGGCCGATCTGCCCAAGGTGCTCGATCTCGCGAAGCGCCCGAACGCCGTGATCAAGGTAAGCGGCGCCTGCACGCTGTCACACGAAGCCTATCCGTACCCGGATATCTGGGCCCCGCTCGCGCGCATATTCGACGCGTGGGGTTTCGATCGCTGCCTCTGGGGCACCGACTGGACGCGCGCGAGCGCGGTCGTCAATTTCGAGCAGGCCACCAGGCCTTTCCTGGAGACCGACCGCCTGAGCGACAGCGAGCGCGCGATGCTCATGGGCGGGGCCTGCGCGAAAGCGTATCGCTGGTCGCCGACCGGGAAGGCGGCCCGCTGACATCTGTTTCGGCATAAGCCCCCCAGCCGGTGCGCCACCATGTCAAAGCACAGCGGTCCGGGTTTGCCTTCAACCATCGTGTTACATAGGCTGTGACGCAGCATTCGGCTGGGTCATAGCCGCTTTTCCGGAGGAGTCCGATGAGCGCCCATCGCACATCCGAGGAAATTCGGAAGCACTCAAGCACCCGGTAATCGACGGCGATGCGACGGCCATTGAGTGGAGTATTCGAGGATGTGGAAAATCAACGGTTGTAATCGAATGAGAGCGAGGAGAGCAGATATGGTGAAGCGCGTTCAACCGAGTTGCATCACGAATGCGATCGCCATGCTTGGCTTTTGCATAGTCGCCGGAGTCGCGCAGGCCGCCGATCCCGCGTATCCGACTCGGGCTGTCCGTTTGGTCGTCCCGTTCTCGCCCGGCGGCGGCGTCGACGCGACGGCGCGAATCATCGCCCCGAAGCTGAGCGACTCCATGGGCCAGAACTGGGTCGTGGACAATCGCGCCGGTGCCGCGGGCAACCTCGCGAGCGAGATCGTCGCCCGCGCAAATCCCGATGGCTACACGGTGTTATTGGCGCTCGACACCCAACTCACCGCGAATCCAAGTCTTTACGCTCTCCCTTTCAGCGTCGAAAAAGACCTGCAGCCCGTCGTCATACTTGCCGTGAGTGACCAGATCGTCGTCGTGCATCCCGGGGTTGCGGCCAAGACGCTCAAGGAGTTCATCGCGCTGGCCAAGCAGAAGCCCGGCGCGTTCCGCCATGGATCGGCTGGCGTGGGGAGCTCGAACCACCTCGCCGCCGAGCTGTTCAAGAAGGTTACCGGGATCGAGGTTCTGCACGTGCCGTATAAAGGGGCGGGTCCGGCGCTCACTGCCATACTTGTGGGCGAGATCCAGATGAACGTCAGCTCTACCGCCTCGACGCTCGGGTTCGTCACGGCTGGGCGGCTGCGCGCGCTGGCGAGTACCGGCGCCAAGCGCGGCACAGCGCTGCCGGACTTGCCGACGGTAGCCGAGTCCGGCTATCCCGGATTCGAGGCGATTCAGTGGTATGGCCTGGTCGTGCCGCGCGCGACGCCAAAGAGTATCGTCGCACGCATTCACGCGGACTCGCTCAAGGCGCTGCAAAATGCCGACGTGCGGGCCTCGATGGAGCGCCTGGGTCTTCAGCAAGAGCCCAGCACGCCGGAGGCGCTCGTCACGCGCATCAGGAAGGAGACGGCGACGTGGGGCGCCATCATCAAGGACGCGGGAATCCGCCTTGAATAAGGGAAACCTCAGGGGCAGACCACGGTTCTGAGACCCTCAGCGCGTGCGAAAACAGTGGCGCGTCCCCGGTTGTTTCCTATGCCATCTGATCGAACGTCAAGACGTCGTCAGGATTCTGCTGATGTTCGGCAAGGGCCTCGTCGATGGCAGCACGATGCGCGTCGCCTAACGGGATGGCCGACGGGCTGGCACTTAGGCTCTCCCATAGCAATTCGACCAGCCGAAGCTTCTCTTCGGCGGGCAATTTGAGTATCTCGGCGAGGTCGGCGTCACTCATAGACCAAGGCTACCACTCTGGACTGACCGCCGCTAATCTTCGCCGCTGCTGGGGATCTCCAGTCGAGCTGCGCGGTAACGACGCTGCGATGAGCGAAGCGCGCTAGTCCGCGGGTCGATGTGCCCGAAGAAAGCGCCTCACCTTCCCGACTCAGGGCGATCACCCCGCAATCGACCTGCGTCCGGCAGCGCGCGCCGGCAGGCAATGCTTATCACCGTCAGCCGCGCGGCCCGACCCACGTCTCCGACCATGCCAGGCACGCGCTCGTGGACTGGCGATCTCCACGCATCTCCAGCCATGGCGTGTCGGGCGCGAAGCGGCCGTTCAGCTCAATCTGCGCGGACCTGGCGGGAAAAAACGTGCTGAATACGCCGATGGGGCGGTTGCCCATGCCTGGCGCCATGGTGAGTACGAACGGCTCGATGCAGTCGTACCAGGTGAGCACGATGCGCTCCATCTCCGTGATGACCGTCTCCGTGGTTGCCGAGCGCGGGTCCCCGGCGCGGTCGAACTGCGCGTCGAGCATCGGTAGCGCAGCGTCCGCGAAGGCGGGATAGAGCAGCGTCTCGATCGTGCGCTGGAGCCACCGCGCAACGGCCACGTTGTCGCTGTAGATTTGCACGCGGTTCTCGATCAGCGGCGATTGCATGAACATCGCGTGTCCTGATCCGGCCGGGCACCAGAGCACGCGCCAGTGGCTGGCGCGGGTCGAATGCGTCTTGCCGCCGTCCGCGCTCAAGCGAATGAAGGAGTTCTCGCCGGTCATGAGAACGGCGTTGGGATCGACTGGCTGGGGCATGATGATCTCTCCGTGGGCGATGACGGTGGGCCAAGGCGCACGCTGCTTGCGCCATGTGAACGTCAGGCGGGAGCGGACCGGTCGGAAAACCCGCCTCGAAGGCTGGAGTATACGAATTGCAATTGTTTTCAGGGAAGAGATCGAGAAGGGCCGTTCCCGGCGGCGCTCGATGCAGTTCATACTGCACGTTCCGGAGACAGCGGCCGCTACGCAGCGGATCGATCGAACAGGAGGGTATTCCATGGGATTCAAGATCAAGCGGGTAGGACATCTGGTACTGAGGGTCAAAGACATCGAGCGCTCGAAACGTTTCTTCCAGGAGATACTCGGCTTCCCCGTCGTCGCTCAGAACGAGCGAGGCATGGTGTTTTTCAGCACCGATGTGAAAGACAACCATCACATGCTCGCCATCATGCCGGCGAAGGAGGGCGCGCCCATGCCGACGCCTGATCACGTGGGCATGCAGCACGTTTCCTTCGAGCTCGGCAGTTTCGCCGAGCTTCAGGACGCCTGGAAACTCTTCAAGGAGAAGGGGGTGCCGATCGACAACACCGTGTATCACGGCATCACGAAGAGCGTGTACTTCTACGACCCCGATGGAAACCGGCTGGAGCTCTACGTAAACGTTCCGGCGGAGGAATATCGAAAAACGGCGCCGCAGCCGTACTGGAGATACGGTGCAATCGAGGACGAGCTCGAGGGTAAGATTCCCCAGAAAGAGGGGACGGTCGCGCCCTAAGGCAACTCTGAATAAGCGTTGGTGGACCAGTCAGCGTTCTTCTGGCGAAGGCCAGAATCCATTTCGATCGAACGTTAACCATGGATGCCGGCGTGCGCCAGCGTGACGATGAGGTTGAGCAGAGCGTTCCTAAGCGTGTCGAAGGCGAGCGCCGCCACCTTCCGGTCAAACCGGCATCAGCGGTTCCTTCCGGTCCGGCGGCAGGTCGACGTCGAAAGAGTTGACCATCAACGCGAGCGACGCGTAGTTGCCGAGGAATAGACCCACCTCGATCGCGCCCTGCTTCCCGAGCTGCTCCAGCGCCAACTGAAACGTTCCCCTGCTCACGCGATGGGTGCGGAAGAACTCCTGCGCGAAACGCACTACCGCGGTCTCGTCGTCGGCAAGCTTCGGCAGCTCCTTGCGCTCTCTCAGAGCGTCGACGGTCGCGGCGCCGACGCCGGCTTCGCGCGCCGATGCGGCGTGGGCGTTCCAGATGTACTGGCAATCGAGCTCGCGCGCGGTGACGATCATCGCGAGCTCCTGCAGTTTCTTCGGGAGCGACGATTCGCTGCGCAGAAACCGGTTGAAACCCATCAGCCGCTGGTGAGCGTGGGGCACATTGAGGATCACGGAGCCGGGGCCGAAGCGCGGGACGGATCCCAGGCTTTTCACGATCTCGTCGAACGCCTCACGCTGGTTTTCGGGAACGCTCTCGCGGCTTGCCAAAGGAAGTCTTGCCATCGCAGCCTCCTGTATAAGGTTTGAATCGGTTTCCACGCACCGGCTCTCGCGGCGAATCTTGCCCGCTTTCTGTCGACCTGACGAGGCGCGGCTTGTTCGAGCCTGATATTGTTGGCCTCGACAATGCCACAGCCGATCGTGAGAAGCGAGCCGCCACAAGGCGGCCTGCTGTACGATGCCGTACGAGAGACCGATGCGAATAGCCGGAGAGGGAGACCGTATGCGTGAGGACGTTTTTGAATTTCCGGCGCTGGAACGGCTGATCTACGGCAAACCGGCTGCCGCGGCACTTGCGGTCGAGGTCGAGCGCATCGGCGCCAGAAAGGTCTTTCTCGTCGTCAGCGGCACGATGAATCGCACCACCGACGAGGTCGAGAAGGTGCGGTCTGCGCTCCGCGATCGCTATGCGGGAACGTACGACGGGATCCCGCCCTTCACGCCGCGTTCGGCCGTGCTGGAAGCGGCGCAGCTCGCTCGTTCCGCCGGCACCGACCTCGTCGTGACCTTCGGCGGCGGCTCGGTGACCGAAGCCGGCAAGATGGTGCGGCTGTGTCTGCAGCACGACATCACCGATGTGGACGGCTTCGACCGGCTACGCGCCGGCACCAAGCCGGACGGTGCGCGCGCAACACCTCAGGACGAGGGGCCGCGCATCGGCCAGATCGCGATACCGACCACGCTTTCGGCGGGCGAGCTTACATCCGGGGGCGGCGCCACGGACGAGCGCGTCAAGCGCAAGTTCAGTCACGGCAGCCCGCAGAATATTCCGCGGACCGTCATCTTCGATCCCGCGCCGACCGTGCACACGCCGCTGTGGGTATGGCTCTCGACCGGTGTGCGCGCGATCGATCACGCGACCGAAGGGTTGTGCTCGCCTCGATCGAACCCGATCAGCGACGGCATGTATCAGCACGCGTTGAAGCTGTTGGGGTCTTCATTGCTCAGGACGAAGCGCGATCCCGCCGATCTCGATGCGCGACTGGAAAGTTTCTACGGCATATGGCTCGCGATCGCGGGGCGCCACGGCGGGGTGGAAATGGGCGCGAGTCACGCGATCGGTCATGCGCTCGGCGGCTCCTGCGGCGTGCCGCATGGCTACACGTCGTGCGTGATGCTGCCGCACGTGCTGCGCTACAACCGCAGCGTAAATGCCGACCGCCAGCAGCTGGTGGCCGAAGCACTCGGGCATACTGGCGAAGATGCGGCGGACGTGCTGGAAAACTTCATTACCGAGCTCGGGCTGCCGGTCCGCCTGTCGGATGTAAACATCAGCCCGGAACAGTTTTCGACGATCGCGACCACCGCCATGCACGACAAAGCGCTGCACGCGAATCCGGTCAAGATCACGTCTCCCGAGCAGGTGCTGAAGATCCTGGAAGCGGCGTCATGAGCGCGGCGCTTATCGGGCGCACTGTTAGGGCACATCAGGATAAGCCCTGGTGGACCAGTCAACGTCATTCTGGCGAAGGCCAGAAACCATTTCGATCAGTACGTTAACCATGGATGCAGGCCTACGCCAGCATGACGATCAGGTTGATCAGAGCGTCCTTGGTGATCGTTCTCGGCCGCCCGACTGATATGTGAAGTGAAAGCGGGGGAATCGAGGGAAGCTGATTCATAAACGCGGCGCTGAACACGCCGCTCCACAGGAG
>JBKJKJ010000484.1:0-10120 GCA_046597455.1 Burkholderiales bacterium | reverse complement strand
GGCTGTGTGCTGGCGAACCGGCTTTTCGCGTCGGGACGCCGCTCGGTGCTCTTGCTCGAGGCGGGCGGGAAAGACGTGAGCCCGTGGATACACATTCCGCTCGGATACGGCAAGCACTTCACGAATCCCGCAGTGAACTGGCTGTATTCAAGCGAGCCCCAGGCGGGCGCCGGCAACCGGCGGATCGCGCAGCCGCGCGGCAAGGTGCTCGGCGGATCGACCTCGATCAACGGCCTCCTCTACATACGCGGGCAGCATGAAGACTACGACCGGTGGCGCGACCTCGGCAACGAGGGCTGGGGTTACGCCGACGTGCTGCCTTACTTCCGCAAGTCCGAGAACCAGCAGCGCGGCGCCAACGAGTATCACGGCACGGAGGGGCCGCTCTGGGTTTCCGACGTGTCGGAGCCGCACCCGTTGTGCGATGCCTACCTGGCGGCCGCCGCGGAATGCGGTTACCGGCACAATCCGGATTTCAACGGCGCGACCCAGGAAGGCTTCGGCTACAACCAGTGGACGTTGCGCAAAGGATTGCGCAGCAGCGCCGCGACGGCATTCCTCCGCCCGGCCCGGCGGCGCGGCAACCTCCGGGTCATCACGCGCGCGCACGCGACGCGCATCCTGTTCGCCGGCAAGCGCGCGACGGGCGTGGAATACGTGCGCGACGGGATCCGCGCTTCGGCGACGGCCCGCGCGGAAGTGCTGGTGGCCGGCGGCTCGTTCAACTCCCCGCAACTGCTACAGCTTTCGGGCGTCGGTCCGGCGTCGCTCTCGCAGCGCTTCGGCATCGGCGTGGTAGCCGACGTGCCCGGCGTGGGAATGAATCTCCAGGATCATTACACCGGACGCATCGTGTACGAGTGCACCGAGCCCATCACACTCAACGATGTCGTGGGCAGCTTTCCGAAGAGCGTGGTCGCCGCGCTGCGCTTCGCCTTTCTGCGCAAGGGATTCCTTGCGATGGGCGCGTCGTATGCGACGGGATTCATCCGCGCCGATCCCGCGGCCGCGACCCCCGACATCCAGACCAGCATATCGCCCTTCAGCACCGACAAAGCGGGCGACAAGCTTCACGGATTTCCGGGTTTTACGCTCTCGGCGCGGCTGCTGCGGCCTGAGAGCCGCGGCCGCGTCACGATCCATAGCGCGGATCCGCTGGCGCCGCCCGCGATCGCGCCCAACTACCTCTCATCTGAAAAGGACTGCGCGGTCCTGCTGGCGGGGTTGAAGGCGACGCGGCGCCTGGTTGAGACTGCGGCGATGCGCCCCTACATCGCGCGCGAGCACGATCCCGGACCCTCGTGCGCCAGCGACACGGACCTCATGGATTTCCTGCGCGCGCGCGGCGGAATCGCTTTCCATCCCGTCGGCACCTGCAAGATGGGCAGCGACGCATCGGCCGTGGTCGACGAGCGCCTGCGCGTGCGGGGCTTACAGGGACTGCGCGTGGTGGATGCCTCCATCATGCCGGCACTCGTGTCGGGTAACACCTACGCGCCGACCGTGATGATCGCGGAGAAGGGCGCGGACATGATCCTCGAGGACACGTGAAAAAGTTGTCCGAATTGTTTAGCAAGGCGCCGCCTGCGTCCGCGCCTGCCGCGGTCCCGGATCCAGTGCCCCTGCCGGCGAAACGAACGGGGCACGGGGTCGTCTGGTTCGGGCTCGCGATGAAGATTTTTCAGAGCGGCAAGGCGCTCAAGGTCGTGCTGGCCGGCGTGGCAGTCTCGGGATGGACGGTTCTCTACAGTCTGCCGTTCGCGCTGGCCTTGACCGCAACACTGGTCTTCCACGAATGGGGGCATCTGCGGGCAATGCGCCGCTTCGGCATCCCGACCAAAGGGATGTATTTGATCCCCTTCGTCGGCGGAATCGCGGTGGGCGAGCAGGCCCGGACCCACTGGGAAGACGTCTACATTTCGATGATGGGGCCGGTGTTCGGGCTGGTCATGACTGTCGCCTGCTATCTGCTCTACCTCGCCACCTCGAATCATCTGGTGGGACTGGTCGCGTCGGTGAGCGCGCTGGTGAACGTCTTCAACCTCCTCCCCATCCATCCGCTCGACGGCGGCCGCGTCGTCAAGGCGCTGGTATTCTCGGGGCGCAGGCGCTGGGCAATCCTCGCGCTTATCGCCGCGTCCGCGGCTTTCTTCGCCGTCTCGATGATGCTCGGCCTGGCGTTGTTGACGTTCTTCATCGTCATTGGCGCGATCGATCTGCTGGCGAGCTGGCGCCAGATCGCAACAGACCAGAAGACCCCCCTCAACCGTTACGGAATCCTGTTCTCGGCGGCGTGGTATCTGTTGACCATTGCCTTCTTCATCGGGATCATCGTGCTGATTGCCAAGAGCCGTCTCCCCGGTTCGGAAATCGCAGTTCACATCCTGCAGTCCTGAGGTGACCGTGACATCGATCTCCGCCGAAAGCCGCTATGTCGTCCGCGACGACATCAAGCTTAGGCGTCATGTCGCTATGTTGCAGCGGCCGGCTGTGTACCAAGTCCTTCACTCGGATGCAGCAAGGCACGGAGATGCTCCGGCTCGCCGAGCGAAACCACGTACAAGTCTGCCCCGAGTTCCACCGTGCACGGCATAGCGGGTGCGCTGTAGCCGCGACGGTTCTGGCACGACCACTACGTCGAGGCCGATCGCGTCTTCTTCCTCGATTTCCGCCTCGCCTTGAGCGGGGCGGGGATCTCGAAGGCCGGCGAGCGCCCCGGCGGCAGAACCTCGCGTTCGACGCCCTGGAGCGGAGAGGGCACCGGAACCTTCGTCAGTCGTTTGCCGCGCAGGTCGGGGCGCCTGGCCACGACCCGAAAGGAGAAGCGGAGCGTGCTCCGACCGCCTTGCTGCTCGACCACCTCGAACGCGCCCGACGACTTGCGGGTCACGTACAGGCCTCTCGAATCTCCTTCCGGCGTGAGGAAGACGTGGTAGTCCGCCGTCCGGATCACCGACGCGAAATCCCGCTTCAGCCGGACTCGCGCGCGCCCACGCAAGAGCCGGGCCGATCCGAAGTCCTCGAACCAGCTCTCGGGGCTCTCGACTGCGTAGAGCGCACGCGAACTGCCGTCCGGGCATCGGACGACGGCGCTTTTGCCGCCGGTGACCCACAGGTTGCCGCGGATGAACACGTTTCCCTGGAACTGCCCGGCAAGACAGGCGCTAATGCCGGCAATGCCCACGCCCGCGCGAGACTCACCAAGGACGCCCACACCACCTGTCGGGTGGCAGCGACCGTACGTGCCGAACTGAGCGGCCAGTGACTCACCAAAGACGCCGACGTCGTTCTCGGACTGGCCAAAGACACCGGCGCAGACCATCGTTCTGATGAAGCGCGCATCGGACAATCCGACGACGCCGTGGTGCGCATTGGAGCGACCGCCAACGCCAATGTTGGTGAAGCTCGATGGCACCAAACCGCCGGCCGAACGGTGCTCGCCGAACACACCAATAACTTCCCCTGATCCCCGGACGCCGGTCCGCGCCACGCCCATGACCCCGGTGCCGCTGTCCGGGTTTCGGCTTACGCCGAAGACCCCAGCCGGCGAACCCTCTGCCTTGACGCCGTAGCTCATTCTGGACAGGGCTTCGACGCCTGCGCCGCGGTCGGCGCGCGCCCGGACGGCGGGACCCTGGCTCTCGGCCTCGACCGCAGCGACCGACGGCGACGCCGAGTGGCTGATGGCGAACACGCCGGTCCCCTGGTTGGATTCGGCGTGAATGCCCGGCATCCCTGGCGTATTTCCCGCGGCCACAGCTTGGAGCCCGGGCCCGTTGAGGTTGCGAACGGTGAATCCGGTGTTCGTGCTCACCCCGTCGCGCGTGAGCAGGGTGGTTCTGTCGCCGTTGTTCGAGGCGCCAATGATCAAATTATCGCCGTCAGCCATTTGCCACTCCTAATCATTTGTCCAGCGGATCGTGACACCAGACCGCCCTGCGCATCATGCGCACGATGAACGAGGGCGATGAAAGCTTTGCCCGGGCCCTGCGGGAACATACAACCGCCCAAACACAGTTGCTCCGGACGTACCTGAATATCCCTCGTCCGGACACTGTATAAATTGTAACCACGTCAAAATAGTCGCACAGTTTCATCGCTTGGCGCGAAATAGTACGTCCCATAGAAAAAAAGCAAACGCGTCACGTCGGCTGTCGAACGAGCGCAACGGGTCCACTGCAGCGCTTCCGATCGTCAGGACAAGCGAGGGTCCAGCGCCGCCGGGTCGGGCGCGGGCTTCGAGCCCTTTGACGGCGCCGAGAAGCGCAGCCGAGGACGGGGTTTCGACGAGGACTGTCGAGCCGCACCGGTGGCTCCACGCGCGACGCTGCCACCGCGGTGATGGGCCGTCGAAAGCATCGAGCCGGTGCGCGAGTTCCGCAGGAGCCGTTCTCGGCGAGCATCACAGGGGACCGCTACTCGCTTGCGAGTAGCGGCGCCGGAACAGGGCGGGAAGGCCGTGGGCGATCCGGTGGCGCGTGCGTTACTACGAGTCTTTGACGACCCGACCAGCGATCGCGGCGGATCAGCTGGGCTTAGGCCAAATACTCGAGCTTGAACCCTTTGTCCCAGCGCTTGATGTAGCCCACCGACGGCGACGGGAAGTGCATCGTGCAGCACAGCGTGTCGGTATCGCAGTAGCGTTCGAAGAACGCGCGCCGGGTCCGCACGCCCTGGTCGCGGTCGGTGTCGACCCGCATCACCAGCTCGGGATAGCGCGCCTGCATCGGCGAGTGGATCAGGTCGCCGGTGAACACCGCCTTGTCGCCGCCCTTGCCGGCGCAGACCGCGAAATGGTCGGGCGTATGGCCGGGGGTCGGGGTCAGGCGGATATGGTCGTTGAGCTCATGGTCGCTTGAGACGAGCTCGGCGCGGTTGGCCTCGATGATCGGCAGCACGCTGTCGGAGATGTGATTGAGCGGCGTTTTCTGATGGATCTCGCTCCAGTAGGCGTATTCCTTTTTCGAGAACAGATAGCGCGCCTTCGGAAAGGTCGGCACCCAGCGCCCGTTGTCCATCCGCGTGTTCCACCCGACATGGTCACCGTGCAGGTGGCTGCACATCACGAAGTCGATGTCCTCGACCCCGAGCCCGGCCGCTTTGAGCGCGTTCATCCAGTTGGGATCGCTCTTCTTGTTCCAGGCCGGGCGATGCGGGGCGTTCTTGTCGTTGCCGATGCAGGCATCCACCAGGATGTTGTGATGCGGCGTCTTGATGACATAGGACTGGTAGCACAGCACGACATTGCCGGTGTCGCGGTTGTATCCGCCCGGCGCGAGCCAGGAGAGGTTCTCCTCGAGCGTTTCCTTCGCCAGGTTCGGGAGGAATTCGAGCATGGGGGTAAAGCCCTGTTCCTGCTCGACGATGCGATGGATGGTCATATCGTTGACGCTGTATTCGGTGCGCATGGGCTGACTCCTTGGGGTTATGTCCGCGAAGTGATGAAGGGCCGTCTTACCCATCAAATCAGCGATAGCACCGCGGCAGCGAACTCCGCCGGCGCTTCCTGAGGAAGGTTGTGGCCCACGCGCGGGATCACGCGGCGCTCGTAGCCTCCGGTGAAGCGCCCCTCGTGCGACTCGGAGCTCGCCACCGGATGCACGCCATTGTCACGCCCGTGCAGGACGACTGTCGGGACGCCGATGGGCGGCTGCGCAACCAGCCGGCGTTCGATATCCTCGAGCGCGGGGTCTCCGTCCACCAGTCCGAAGCGATGGCGGTAGGAGTGGATGACGACCTCGACGAAATCAGGATTCTCGAAGGACGCGGCGGTTCGCTCGTAGGTCTCGTCGTCGAATTCCCAGCAGGGCGACCAGAGCTGCCACAGCAGCCGGCAGAATTCGCGTCGGTTCTGGTCGAGCCCCGCCCGCCCGCGCTCGCCATGGAAGTAATACTGGTACCAGAGCCGGTGCTCCTGTTGCGGCGCGATCGGTTTGTCGGACCCGGCGATGTTCTGAATGTTGTACCCGGTCCCCGTCACCAGCCCGCGCACGCGCTGCGGCCACAGCGCGGATACGATGCATGCCGCCCGTCCGCCCCAATCGTAACCCGCTACGACGGGGCGCTCGAGCTCGAGCGCATCGAGTAGTGAGAGCAGATCGGCCGCAAGCGCGGCTTGTTGACCCGAGCGCGGGGTGTCGGGCGCGAGGAAACGCGTCGGTCCGTAACCGCGCAGGTACGGCGTGATGACGCGGCATCCGGCATTCGCCAGCCTGGGTGCGACTTCGTCGTACGCGTGAACGTCGTAGGGAAAGCCGTGCAGGAGCACGACCGGCGTGCCAGTCGCGGCGCCGGCCTCCTGATAAGCAATGCTGAGAACGCCGGCTTTCACTTGCTTCATTGCCATGGCGGTTTCTATTGCCATCTACGTGCCTTTCGCTTTTGCGCTTTTCGTCGTCCCAACCGCGCGATGGATGAGCTCGCCGAAGCAGGACACCTGTCCGTCGCGCCTAGTGGCCTATATCAGTGATTTCGACAGTAACGTTCGCGACGGCCGCCCGCTCGAAAGCAGGCCCGTCGCGCACCGGTAAGCTGCGTCTTTAGTCCGGTCCGAGGCTCTTGCGCTCGACTACCTGTTTTCTGCCGGCCAGATAAGTAACGCCTTCAGGACCGTAGCTTTCCGAGTGCGGCAATTCCGCCAGCACATGGAATACATCGCCCACGCGGTACACCTGCTCGGCGTCAGCGGTCCGAATACGAATCTCCCCTTCCAGCACCAGCGCCTTCACGTCGTGCGGATGGGTGTGCATCTCCACGAATCCGCGTGTTTCGCGCCTGATCGTTGCCGGTTCCGCGAACCCTTCATCGGCAAGACTCCGGGTAAAGTCGTCGTGCATCATGGCGAGTTCCTTTCTCGTGTATGTGCGGACCATTATCGGGGCTTAATGCGCGGGCGTGGCGGCGATTTCACAGTCGGGCTTTGAAATGGTTCGTTCACGAGTGGCGTGTATCCGTCGGGCGCCGACTTGGCAACGATGTCGGAACCGATTATTCCGGAGACGCCGGGGCGGTCGTCGATGACCACCTCTCTTTAGCCCCGCCGGTATTTCTCGCTTTCCGCAAGTCGGAGTCAGGCTCGCCACGAGACGGTTGGAATGACGATTTTTCTTCCCTGACGCGCGTGATGAATGACTATCGCCCTTTCCACTGCGGCTTGCGTTTCTCCTTGAAGGCGCGCGCGCCCTCCTTCGCGTCTTCGGTCTCGTACAGCGGCGCGCACACCTGCCTGCCGACTTCCAGCGCCGTCTCGAGGCCCATGTTCAAGGTGTGCCGCACGACCTGCCGCACGGCTGCGGCCGAAAGCGGCGCGCACTCGATGATCTCGCCGGCCATCGCGAGCGCAGCGTCGAGCAGATCGGCGCGCGGCACGACCTGATTCACGAAACCGATCTCGTACGCGCGCTTCGCGTCGATCGTCCTGCCGGTCAGCATGAGCTCGGTCGCGATGCGGCTCCCAAGCATGCGTATCATCGGCGGCGCCCAGCCAACGCCGCGGCCGACTTTCGGCTCGGTGATGCCGAACTTCGCGGTGTCCGCGGCGATGCACAGGTCACACATCTGCGCGAATACCCACCCGCCGGCGATGGCCACGCCGTTCACGGCGGCGATGACCGGCTTGGTCACGTGGAGCGCATCCCCCAGGATCGGCAGCGGCGGCAACGGCAGCCCCTCTTCGCGCGCCCCTTCCTTTAAGTCACGCCCGGCCGAGAAGGCCTTGTCCCCTGCGCCGGTGAGGATCGCGACTCTCAAAGCCGGGTCCTTGTCAAAATCCTCGAACGCACGCCAGAGCTGCGCGCACATCGGACGGTCGATCGCATTGCGCTGGTCGGGGCGGTTGAGCGTGATGATCGCGCACTGCCCGCGCACTTCGAACAGCACTTCCTTAGTTGTATCCATTACATTCTCCAGAACGGCGTAGTCACGAGCTCTCTCGTTTTCGAGGCTCAGCCAGAGAATAACGGATGCGGGCGCCATCGGGCGATGGGGGTGGGTGCGGGATGCTGTATGAGGGGGTGTCGTTTGCGGAGAATTTATCCTTGAGCGGCCGAGGTCGGCCGCGGCCCCACCCGGCGGTGAGGTGATCACAGGGTTACGCCCACCAGCGCGACCCTGGAAACCACTTGCGAGATTGCGTGGCAACGGCAGAAGTTTCTGGAACGAACCCTTTGCCGCCTCGAGGGTCTGCAGAGGCGGACTTTCGCGAATGTCGCTGAACGGCAGAGGCGAACGTCCGTGACATCTGCCAGAGATCAGCGTTGCTCGACTGTCCGTCGGGCAGTGATCCCGCCGGCGCGTGCGGCCAATTTGAGGGTTCGTCGATCAATCGAGCTTTATGTTGGCGGCCATGATAATCGGCCACCATTTTTCGGGCGTCGCGCTTCCGACCAGAACCCGCTACCGCACTCCCTTCGCGCAAATCACGGCAACCCGACGACACGCTTGAGGGTGCGTGCAAGGCCGACCCGAGCGCCGTCTCTCGCGCCCGACGGACGCTTGCGGGTGACACCCATCAATGTCGCAGACGCCTTGCACGCCCTGTCGCCCAACCGCCTCATCACTCTCGGCGGGCAGCGTCGGTGAACCCGCTAGCGGCTGGTGAGATGCGGCCGCGATTCGCGAATCTCGGCGCGGTCGGACGTGGCCGTCTTCGTAAGCTCCGCGAGTCGTGCGAGATATCTCGCGGCCTTATTCTTGTTGCCGCTCTGATCAGCTGCCTTGGCGGCGCCGTAATAGCCGCGCAGACGATTCGGTGTATTGACCATCGACGCCTCGTACTCCATTAGCGCGACCGACGGCTGTCCGAGGAGCATGAGTAAGTCGCCGAGCAACTCGCGCATCGGGTAGAGGCGGTTTTCCATCGCCACGTGTTTTTCGCTGGCATCCTCCAGATCGGCGGCCGCACGCATCACTTTCAGCGCATCCGTTTTGTCGCCCCTCGCATTTGCAAGCCAAGCCTGCGCTGCGAGAACCTGAATTTCCACCTGTTCCGCCCAATAGCGCTGACTCGACTTCTCGAGCGCCGCGCGCAGGCCCAGGAGTTTCTCGATATCGCTTTGCGCGGCGGCAACATCGCCGGTTCGAGATGCTCCGAACGCTCGAGCGAAGATCGTGATCGCCTGCGCCTGCGGCGCTTTGACGACGTCGGCAATTTTCAACGCGGCCGCACCGACCCAGTCCTGTCGCTCGAGGTAGTAGCGCGCTACGATCGCTGCAGCTCCGCATTCAGTCGAGTATCGCCAGCCGATGGGCTTCTCGATCGCGAGCACTTCCTCGACCAGGGCCCGCGCGTTGCCGTCCTGCCCAAGCTGCAGATATGCGTACTGCATGAAATCTTGCGAATGAGGAATCGACCAAAACACGCCGGAGAGCTTTTTCTGCGCGGCGTACTGGTTGGCGACCTCGATCGAGCGTCGGTTCGAAGCAATCGATGCGTCCCACATGCCTAGCATGGAATAAATGTGCGAGGGCATGTGCTGCGCGTGCGGCGCCGCCGGCGCGACCTTTGCGTACTTGTTGGCGGCACCGACGCCGTGTTGCGCGAGCGGCGGGAAATCGTAGCTGTGGATGAGATAGTGCGGAATGCCCGGGTGATCGGGATATGCGCGGTCGAGCGGCTCCAGGATTTTCACTGCATGCAAGAGCGGCGCGTGGTCCTTATGGTCGAAAACCTCGTTCAGCGCGAGCGCGTGAAATATTTTCGCCTCGACATCCGACGGGTAGTTCTGCACGAGGCGCCCCATCGCACGCTCGTAGTTGCGCGTCCGCGTGTCCTGATCGACAGTCTCGTGGTCCTTGTAGAACTCGGCGATCGCGTTGATCCATTCGCGCTCGCGCTGCGTGCTCGCGCCGACCTCCTGTCCTTTCTGAACGGCTTCAAGCCCGCGCTTAAGCGTGGCCGCGTCGAACGGCCCGACCAACGGATTGGGTCGCATGCTTGTCGCGATGCCCCAATAGGCGATGGCGCAGGTCGGATCGGTCTCGGCGACCTGTCTGAATGCGTCGATCGTGTCGGGAAAATAGAATGAGTGGAGCAGCACCAGCGCGCGTTCGAACTGTTTCTGCGCCTCCGGCGTGCACGACGTCTTGAAAAGAACGCCGCCGAGCCTGGCGTCGGTGACGC
>JBKJKJ010000261.1:0-2780 GCA_046597455.1 Burkholderiales bacterium | reverse complement strand
TCACTGGGAGAGCTTTTGACTGAATTCAGCGCAAGCGTGCAGGAGCTGATACCGCGACTGCGGCGCTATGCCCGCGCGCTGACGGGCGAGCGCAGCGCGGCAGACGATCTCGTGCAGGACACGCTGGAGCGCGCGTGGAACAAGCTGCACCTGTGGCGCAGCGGAAGCGATCTGCGCGCATGGCTCTTTACGATCATGCACAACGTGCACGTGAACCAGGTCCGGTCGCGCATGGCAGGGGCGACCGTGCTCCTGCACGACGAAGCCGCGGATGCGCCGGTGCGCCCGACGCAGTCGGACATGCTCGAAGTGCGGGACATCGATATGGCGTTGCGGCGGCTGCCCGTCGGGCAGCGTGAAGTGCTGCTGCTGATCGCACTCGAGCGCATGTCTTACGACGAGACCGCCCGCACGCTGGGCATTCCGATCGGCACTGTCATGTCGCGTCTCGCCCGAGGACGTGAACGTTTGCGCGGCCTGCTCGAGGGCGAGTCGAGTGCAGCCAGCCTGAAAGTCGTCAAATGACTACCCAACGCATTTCCGAATCCGAACTTCATGCTTATCTCGATGGCGAGCTCGTCGGGGCGCGCCGCAGCGAGGTCGAGGCGCTGGTCGCTGCACATCAGGATGATGCGCAGCGTCTTGCCGCCTACGGCGCGCTCAACGACGCACTCCGCGCGCGCTACGAACCGGTGCTGGAGGAGCCGATTCCGGAGCGCCTGATGAAACCGGCGGCACGGCGACATTGGCCGATGCTGCGTTACGCCGCAGCGGTCGGCTGGCTCGCGCTCGGCGGCCTGGCCGGGTGGCATCTTCACGAGAGGCAGGCCCGGGACGATCGTTCGGCGGAGCCGGCATGGGCGCGGCGGGCGGCGGTCGCCCACATCGTCTACACGCCCGAAGTACGGCACCCGGTCGAGGTGGGCGCTGATCAGGAACCTCATCTCGTCGCGTGGCTGTCGAAGCGGCTCGGCACCCCGCTGCGGATTCCGCAGTTGAGCGGTATTGGATACACCCTCGTCGGAGGCCGTTTACTGCCCGGTGAGCAGGGGCCGGCCGCGCAGTTCATGTACCAGGATGCCCAAGGGCAGCGGCTTACGCTCTATGTTCGGACCAACCGCGAACAGGGCCAGGAAACGGCGTTTCGATTCGCTCAGGACGGGACCGTGCGCATGTTTTACTGGATCGATCGCGGACTGGGGCTCGCGCTGTCGGGCGAGCTGGACCGGGAGGACCTGCTGCGAATCGCGACTGCCGTCTATCAGCAGCTCAATCCTTGACGAGCAGGTTACTTGACGCGTAGCTGGCCGGGCCGATTGTGCCAGCAGTAAATCCGGGGTTGACCGAACCGCAAACGGGATGACTGCGGTGCGCCTCTGCTATTGAGCAGCGCTGCGGGAAAATGCACAGAGCACAGAGCAGGCGGGGAACGGCAGAGCGGGCAGAGCGGGAAGAGCGGGAAGAGCAGGAGGGGAAGAGCAGAGGGAGATGCGTGGGCAGTGCGGGGAGGCGGGAGCCGGGTGAACCCAGCCCCCGCTTACTAACTACAACTACTTCTTCTTCGCTACTTTTTTCTTCGCTACTTTTTTCTTTGCTTTTTTCTTCGCTGCCATTTTAAGTCTCCTTTAAAGTTAACCTAGGCATGCTTCACGTGCGTTGGTTACTTCCGCACTCCCATCGCGCGATTCTTCGAACGTTGTGTTCGACACCTCTTCCATCGTTCTCCCGAAAAAAATTTCGGAAAAACCGTGCGTGGTGCGCCAATTCTATGCTACAGCTCAAAAAAAAAGCAACACCTTTGTCAAGCTTGTTTGACGATGGAATAACACGTTGTGTGTTTGCCGCAACACTTTTGCGTACTGATGCGGTGATGAAGTGATGCGATGAAGCCTCTAACGTGATGCGATGAGATGGTCGATACGCTCGATGCGATGGTGCTTCAATCGACGCGTGACGAGTCACCACGCTGCAGAAGAATGCGCTTGTCGCGATGCATTCATCACGAAGGCAGCCGGCGTTCGCGAGCGATGAGATCGCTCACTTCTTCCCGCTCGCGGATGACGTAGATCTCGCAGCCATCAACCAGCACTTCAGCCGCGCGCGGGCGTGTGTTGTAGTTCGAAGCCATGCTCATCCCGTACGCCCCGGCGGACATGATGGCGAGGAGTTCCCCTTCGCGGGCTGCGATCCGGCGCGCGCGGGCAAGAAAATCCCCGGTTTCGCAGACCGGTCCGACGATGTCGTAGACGTCGGTGGCGCCGCCCTCCTTGACCGCGAGCACATCGTGCCACGCGTCGTATAAAGCCGGTCGCACCAGGTCGTTCATGGCCGCGTCGACGATGGCGAAGTTCCGGTCCTCGCCCTGCTTCACGTATTCCACACGCGTGAGCAGCAGCCCTGCATTGCCCGCCAGTACCCGCCCGGGCTCGAACAGGAGCTTGTGCCGGGCGTCGCCGAATGCCTGCAGGACCGCCGCCGCGTACTCCGCAATCGGTGGTGGCGTCTCATTCTGATAGCGGATTCCGATGCCGCCGCCGACGTCCACGTGTTTCAGATCGATGCCGTCTGCCCGGAGGCGCGCCACGAGGTCGGCGATCTTGCCGAACGCTTCGGCGATCGGCGCGATCTCGGTGAGTTGGGAGCCGATGTGGCAATCGACGCCTTCGATCGTCACGTGCCGCAGCTGACGGGCGCGTGCGTACAGAGCGGGGGCGTCGATGTAGGGAATGCCGAATTTGTTCTGCTTCAGGCCGGTGGCGATGTAGGGATGGGTGCCGGCG
>JBKJKJ010000175.1:0-19263 GCA_046597455.1 Burkholderiales bacterium | reverse complement strand
AGCCCGATGCGTCCACGCCATCCGTACATACCGCCTCCTTGGTCAGTGGTGTGCGGCTCACTGAATCGCACGTTGCCGCACGTCGCCCCACGTTGTCATCGCACCTCGAAACGCCCGCCGCGTGTTCTCCACCCGGCGGAATGCCGGCGTGAGAACTACACCGCCTGCGCTTCGCCCTGTGGCGCGAGCTCGCGCAGCAGTCTGCCGTAGCCCGTGACGCTCTCGGTGTGACCGATCATGCGCAGCGCAGCCCAGATGCTCGCCTGCGTGGTGGTGATCACGGGCTTGCCGGCCTCGCGCTCGATGCGCTCGATGGCCTCCATGGTCTGCCAGTTGGTGCACGACAGCACGATTGCGTCGGCCCCGCTGCGATCGACTTTCATTGCAAGATCGTAAGCGGTTTCGGGGCCGAGCCGGCCCACGACGAGGTTGTCCACCAGCGACAGACCGTCCATGTGGAGCACTTCGACACCGCTCGCCTCGAGGAACGACTTCGCGATGCCGTTCACTTTTTCGTCGTACGCCGAGCCGAGCACGACGCGGCGCGCGCCAAAATGACGGATGGCCTCCACGAGCGCGGTCGAAGTGGTCGTTGCGGCGCGGCCGGTCGCCGCTTCGAGCTTCGCAATCAGCTCTCGGTCGTAACCCAGGCCGTTGAGGAAGCTCGGCGCGGTGGCGCCGAGCACGATCACGTCGACATCTGCCGAGGCCAGCAGCCGCGCCTGGACCTCCATGTCCTCGACCATTTTGAGGATCGATTCAGGCGCGATGCGCGTGAGAAAAAGCCGCGCGGTATGCAGCGTGACCTCGCGAGGCAGCGCGCGGTAGAACTCGGGCTCCACCGTCGTGTTCGACGAAGGCACCAACAGACCGATACGTCCCATGCTCACTCCGGATCAGAAGAGGCCGTACAGAAACAAATGCGGCTCGAGCTACGCGCAAACGATCGAATGTTTATAAACAAGCGACATGGCGATGTCAAACCGCCGGGCTTCACTTCGCCTCGCCATCCATGAGCAACACGACTTTGCCGACCACCTTGCGATCGCGCACCACGGCGAGTGCTTGCTGATGCTCTTCGATCGGGTACGCGGCCATCACGTGAGGTTTCAACTTGCCCTCCTCGTACAGGCGGAAAAGGGCCTGCTGAACTTTACGCACTTTCTCGGGCTCGCGATCGCGATAGTCGCTCCACTGCAAACCGATGAGCGAGATGTTCTTGACGAGCAGGATGCCGGCCTTGATCTGGGGAATGCGCCCTTCCGCGAAACCCACGACGACGACGCGCCCGGACCACGCGATGGTTCTGAAGCTCGCGTCGAATACGTCGCCGCCGACGGGGTCGATGATGATGTCGACGCCGCGCTTGCCCACTGCGTCGTAAACCTGTTTTCGAAAAGCCTCCTTGATTTCGGGCACGTCGGTGCGCACGATGTGATCGGCGCCGTTCGCTTTCGCCAGATCGGCTTTCTCCTGGCTGCTCACGCTCGCGACGACCGTCGCGCCCAGCGCTTTGGCGACCTGCACCGCGGCGAGCCCGACGCCACCGGCCGCGCCGTTCACGAGCACGACTTCACCCGGCTGGTAATGCGCGCGCTCGTTCAGCGCGAAATGCGCGGTGAGATAGGTGAGCCCCATGGCGGCGGCTTCGGCGTAGCTCATGGCCGCAGGCATGATGTGGCAGTTCGACTCGCGCACCACGCATTTCGCCGCGTACGCGCCGTATTCGATCTGCGCACTGACGCGGTCACCCGGTTTGCACGTTTTGACGCCATCGCCGATCGCTGCGACCACACCCGCGAGATCTTTGCCGGGACTGAACGGCCGCGGCGGGAGCTTCTGATAGGTGCCGCCGATCACGAGCAGGTCGGGAAAATTGATGCTCGCCGCGCGCACGTCGATGAGCACCTCACCTGCTTTCGGCACCGGGTCCGGCGCCTCTCCAAGCTGCAGGCTTTCGATAGGTCCGTGCTCGCGTACCAATAATGCTTTCAATGCGGATACTCCGATTACGTTGAAGAGGAAGGGCGCAGCAGGTCGTTCGCTTCGCCGAGCTCGGGGTAACCGGCCGCAGCATCGTCGGCGCGGAAAGCGTCGGCGACGGGGACCGGCAAGGCGGCAATTGTATCGCCACCCGCGCGCAGCGCACGCGCAAACACGCCTCGCGCGGCGAAATGCGGATCGGCAAATGCATCCTCGAGACTCACCATGATCGTTGAGCACACGTCGTGACCTTCGAACAGCGATCGAAGCTCGTCGGCGCTGCGGGACTGTATCCGAGCGGCGAGCGCACGCTGCGTGGCGAGCGCGTCGCGTGTGTCGTCGCGCAATTCTTGCGGAAGCTCGAGCAGCGCGCAAAACGTGTCCCAGAATTTCTGCTCGAGCGGCGCTGCGGCGAGAAACCGGCCGTCTCGCGTACGGTAAATGTTATAGCGGGGCGAGCCGCCCGTGACCAGATCGCCTGCGGGACGCGGCCACTGCCCCGCGGCGAGCCCGTTGCCGAGACCCCAGTACATGAGGGTAAACAGGTTGTCGGCCATGGCGATGTCGAGCTTGCACCCGATTCCCGTGCGATCCCGCTCCCGCAACGCGAGCAGGATATTGATGAGCGCAGGGTAAGTGCCGCCGGCGATATCGGCGACGAGTGCCGCGGGCAGGACCGGAGCCCCGTCAGCACCTCGCGTCAGCGACAGCATGCCGGATTCAGCCACGTAGTTCAGGTCGTGCGCGGCCACGTCCGCGCGCGGACCATGCTGCCCGTAACCGGTAATGGCGCAATAGACGAGCTTCGGATTGATCGCGCGCAAAGCGTCGTAGCCCAGGCCGAGCCGGTCCATGACACCGGGTCGGAACTGCTCGACGACGATGTCCGCCGACTCGATCAGGGGCTTGAGCTGTTCGACCGCCCCGGGGGATTTGAGATCGATCGCGACGCTGCGCTTGCCGCGGTTGAGGAGCGCGAAGTTGACGCTGTCCGCGCCGAACTTCGGCTCGTAGCTTCGCATCTCGTCGCCGCGTCCGGGACGCTCGATCTTGATCACTTCGGCGCCGGCTTCGGCGAGGATCAGCGTTGCGAGCGGGCCGGGTAGCAGCGTGCTGAAATCGAGGACGCGGATGTCTTTAAGGGGTTGCATGCGGGGCAGGCCTTGGGAACTCAATGAGGGTGAACCTTCGCGGCAGGACCACCGTGATATCGTGAGTCTAACCGGGCCGTCGCGCTTTTCGCCATCTGCATTCTTCTCTTTCCCGCTCGAAGCTCCGTGTGCACGTCCGGCCCGGATGACCTCGCCCGCCGGTCATCGCGATGCATACCCTGCCGTGGCGATCTCGTGGCGCACGTCATGGCGCGCGCCGTCCAACATCACGCCTTAAACGTTCGCAACGGGATTGCTTCGTCCGCGCCGTCCCCGCAATGACCCAAAGGGGCTGTGCCCGCGATGACCTGCTGGGACTGTCATCGCGAGGAGCGGCGACGCGGCGACCTGACGTGACGCACGGGACGTGATGCTTTCGTTCGCAACAGCCTAGAATGTTGCGCATCGACATCGCTCAGGAGACGCTTCATGAAACGCCGGTTACTCGCAGCACTCTCGACAGGTTTGTTGGCCGCGTGCTCGGCGCCCGCGCCGATTGCGCTCAAGGACATGGGGTCTTTTCATGTCGGCGGTCGCGAAGTCGTGATTTCAGGCAAACCGGTCAAGGAGGTGACGTTTACCCCCGGCGGTGTGCCGGCGAAAGTCGATCCCAACGGCGTCTACCAGGTCGAGCAGATGTATGTGCAGTACTTCATTCCGCAGAATCAGCGCGGCGCGCTGCCCCTGCTGATGTGGCACGGCGGCGGCCTCACCGGCGTCACCTACGAGACCACCCCCGACGGCCGCGAAGGCTGGCTCAACTATTTCCTGAAGAAAGGCTGGGCGGTCTACAACTCCGACGCGGTCGAGCGCGGCCGCTCGGGATGGGCCATGTATCCGGACGTGTTCAAAAGCGAGCCGGTGTTTCTCACCAAGGAAAACCCGTTCGAGCGCTTTCGCATCGGCGCCGGGCCCGGGTCCTACAACAAAGACCCGGCGAAAATGAAACCCATGCCGGGGAGCCAGTTCCCGGTCGAAGGCTACGACAACTTCACCAAGCAGGGTGTGCCGCGCTGGACCACCACCGATGCAGCCATCATCGCGGCGTATACCGAGCTGGTCGACAAGGTATGCCCGTGCGTCGTGCTGGTCCACTCGCAATCGGGCCAGTTCGGGCAGCGCGTCGCACAGGCGCGACCCGACAAGGTCAAAGCGCTCGTGATGGTCGAGCCCGCCGGTCTGGGCGACACCGCGCGCGCAGCCCAGCTTGCGAACATTCCCATTCTCGCGCTGTATGGCGACTACATCGACCAGGACTCACGCTGGCCGACGATACGCGCGAACCAGATCAAGTTTCTCGAACAGGTGCGCGCGGCAGGCGGGCGCTACGATGTGGTCAACCTGCCGCAGGTCGGCATTCGCGGCAATTCGCACATGGTCATGATGGACAGGAACAGCGACCAGGTGGCCGCGCTGGTCCAGGCGTGGCTGGAAAAGCAGGGACTCTACAGATAAGCAAGGCGGCAAACCCGCGAGTGCGCTGCACCCGGCGTCAGAAGCCTCCCCGCCGCGGATGCTAAAGTCACCCACATCGCACCCGGGCCCGGGCCCGGGCCGCCCTCGACTGCAGAACGCCCGTACCCTGCACCGGCCACAGAGCGTGCCCCGGTGCGGCTCTCTACCAACCTCGTTCACTCGGAGGCTTCGCGCCATGCCCGTCTCTATGCCCGTTCTACGCGCCATCACACTTGCACTGGCCTTCGGCGTGTCCTCGACCGCCGGTGCCCAGGCCTACCCGACCAAGCCCATCCGCATCGTCGTGCCTTACAGCGCAGGCGGCTCGGTCGACGTGCTCGCCCGCATCATCGGCCAGAAATTCACGGAGACCTGGGGCAGGCCTACCGTCGTAGAGAATCGCCCCGGCGCCAGCTCGAATATCGGAGCCGAATTCGTTGCGAAATCCGCACCGGACGGCTATACATTGCTCGCAGCGACGTCGACCGCGCTCGCGGTGAATCCGTCGCTGTTCCCCAAGTTGGGCTTCGACCCACAGCGTGATTTCGCGCCGCTCAGTCTTGCGACTTACATCCCCAGCATACTCGTCGTGCATCCTTCGCTGCCTGCACGCAGCGTCAAGCAATTGATCGCACTCGCAGCAGCGAGCCCGGGAGAACTCAGCTACGCGTCCGCCGGCAGCGGAACCCCCGGCCATCTGGGCATGGAGCTGTTCAAGACGCTCACCCGAACCCGGATCGTGCACGTGCCTTACAAAGGCGGTGCGCCGGCGGTCGCCGATACCGTGGGCGGCCAGGTGATGATGGATCTTGCAGTCGTCCCCGACGCGCTGTCTTTCGTTAAAGCTTCCCGCCTGCGCGCGCTCGGCGTCTCCACGCTCAAACGCTCGGCTATCGTTCCCGAAATCCCGACGATCGCGGAATCGGGCGTGCCCGGCTATGAAGTGATCGGCTGGTACGGTTTTCTCGCGCCCGCCGGAACGCCGCGCGACATCGTGACGAAGCTCAATCAGGAGATCGTGCGCACGCTGCAACTGCGCGACATCAAAGAGCGCCTGGTCGGCCAGGGCTTCGAAGTCGCGGGCAATACGCCGGAAGAGTTCGCGTCATGGATGAAATCCGAGCGCGTCAAATGGGCCAAAGTGATACAGGACTCGGGCGCGAAGCCTGACTGATTTTCCGTAGTGTCGATAGCAAAGTCTGGAAAGGAACACGATGAACGAAATCGTTACACGGCACGGCGCGTCGTTGCCCGCTGCCGCACCGCGCACGCACGTCCACACCCGCAGCGTCGAATATCGCGGCTACCAGCGTGACGACGGTCTGTGGGATATCGAGGCCGAGCTCACTGACGCCAAGACCTACGCCCAAACCAGGCACGACGGCAGCACGATGCCGGCAGGCGAGGCGGTCCACGGCATGACGATCCGGCTCACGGTAGACGACGCAATGAAGATCAGCGACGTCGCAGTCGGCATGCCGGCCACACCTTTTCCCGAATGCCAGCAGGCGAAGCCCCCGATGGCGCGCCTGATCGGCTGCACGCTCGGGTCCGGATGGCGCAAGGCCATCGAGCACGCGCTCGGCGGCACGCAAGGCTGCACGCATCTGCGCGAGCTGCTGTTCAACATGGCAACGGCGGCGTATCAGACGGTACCGCTCTACCGCATGCATCTCAGACGGCTCGCGGGCCTGCCCGAACCGGTTCTAAAGCGCCCGCCGCCCCATCTGGGCCAGTGCCTCGCGTGGGATTTCGATGGCCCCGTGGTGAAACGCTACAAGCCCGAGTTCGCGGGCTGGAGACCACAGAAGAAAGATGCGGCGGGGGGTTGAGGCTGAGTCACTGACGCGGCCTGACGCCCGTTCTGCGCCCGGGATTTCGGTGGCGGCAGTATCATGAGCGGAACTGTGAAGATCGCCCTTCTGCACAATCCACGTCCTGAAAGCGCGCCTGACGGGCACCCGGACGATGCATTCGTCGAGTACGACAGCATCGATACCATCGACAGCGTTGCCAACGCGCTGCGGGCCCTCGGTGTGGCCGTCGAGGCCGTGCACGCGGACAGGCGCCTTCCGTGGCGCCTCGACGAAGGGCGCTACGATTTCGCTTTCAACATGGCCGAAGGGGAAGGACGGCGTTGCCGCGAGGCCGTGCCTGCTGCCGTCTGCGAGCTTCTCGGCATGCCCTACACGGGTTCGGACGCCGTCACGCTCGGCATCGCGCTCGACAAGGCGCTTGCGCGGCGGGTGGTGTCTCCCGAAGTACCCGTCGCCCGCGCGGTACTCGTCAACGGCCACATCGATGCAGCCGCGCTGCGGGCGCTGCACTATCCGGTAATCGCAAAGCCCAACGATGAAGGCTCGAGCAAAGGCATCCGCGGCAATCCGCTCGCTCACGATGTCGGGGAAGCGCTGCGATGCTGTCGATCGCTGCATGCACGCTACAGCTGTCCCGTTCTGGTGGAGGAGTTTGTGCCTGGCGCTGAAGTCACCGTGGCGATCATCGGTAACGGCGCCGGCGCGCACGTTCTGGGCATGATGGAGATCGCGCCGGCCAGCGGTGAGTGGCCTTTCGTCTACTCGCTCGAGGTGAAGCACGACTGGCGACGCGCCGTGCGGTACCACGTTCCGCCGCGACTGGATGCACCGCTGTGTCGCACGCTCGAATCCCTGGCGCTGGCCGCGTATCGTCTTCTCGGCTGCCGCGATATCGCGCGCATCGATTTCCGGCTGGATGCGGCCGGCGAGCCTCGCTTCATCGAGTGCAACCCGCTCCCCGGCCTCGACCCTGACAACAGCGACATCGTGATGCTGTCGCGCTCGCTTCTGAGCTACGAGGCGCTCGTGCAGGGCATCCTCCTCGAGGCCGCAGAGCGCACCGGCGTGCGCATCCCATGAAGATCCTGGTGCTTTACACGCTTTCGCCTCAGAGCCTGGCCGCAGGGCGAGACGGTGGAGAGTTCGATCTGCGCCAGACCGCCGAAGGGATCGCCGCGGTCCTCCCCGGCGCAGCGCTTCTTGGCGTGCGCGGCGAGCTCCTCGAGATCGTCGAGGCGCTGAAGATGCACCAACCCGACGTGGTGTTCAACGCGTGCGAGGCACCGCTTGGTCGGCCCGATCGCGAGGCGCATGTCGCTGCGGTGCTGGAGTGGATGGGCGTGCGATTCACCGGATCGGGCAGCGAGACGCTCGCGCTATGCCGCAGGAAAGATCGCGTCAATGCCGTGCTCCACCTCGCGGGCGTGCCGGTGCCGCGCAACGGTGTATTGCCGTGCATCGTCAAACCGGCAGACGAGGACGGCTCGGCGGGCATAGACGCCGCGTCAGTGTGCACCGACGCGGCGTCCATGCAGCGGGCGCGAGCCCGCCTGACCGGACCTGTCGTCACTCAGGAGTTCCTGCCCGGGCGCGAGTTCGCCGTTTCGCTCTGGGGCCGCGAGGAGCCGGATTACGTTTGCGTCTGCGAAACTCGCTTCAAGGGCGGCCTGCGCCTGAACACGTACGCGGCCAAGTGGGACCCATCGAGCACCGACTTCATGAACTCGCCCCTGCACTACGAACCCGACCTCGAAACCGGGCTGCGCGATTCGCTCGTGAGCGCCGCGCGCGCCGCCTGGCGCGTGGTCGCGGCGCGGGGTTACCTGAGCGTAGACGTGCGCCTGGACGGGGCCGGAATCCCGCGCGTGCTCGACGTGAACCCCAATCCCGAGCTCGCGCCGGACGGCATCTACCCCGCCGTCGCAGCCGCCGGGTGGAGCTGGGAGCGCTTCGTGCGCCAGCAGATCGCATGGGCATGATCATCCGCGAACTGGTGCCCGCGGACTCCGTGCAGGTTCGGGACATGCTCGACGCGTGCGGCGCTTTCAACGCGGAAGAAGTCCGCGTTGCCATGGAGATGGTGGCAGACGACGAATACACGAACTGGTGCGCGGAGATCGAGGGCACGGTCCGCGGCTACGCTTGCATCGGCAAAACACCCTTGACCCGCAGCAGCTGGTATTTATACTGGACCTGTATCCATCCAAGCATGCAAAAAATGGGCGTCGGCTCGGCGTTGCACGCTCGCGTGGAGGACTTCATCCGGGGTCACGGCGGCGAGCGGCTGGTGGTGGAAACCAGCGGCCGCCCGGATTACGCGCCGACGCGCCGCTTCTATCACGGCATCGGTTACCGCGAGGTGGGCCGGATCGAGAACTTCTATAAACTGGATGATGACTGTGTCATCTTGTGCAAGGTGCTCGAGTGAGCCGGGCCGCGGTGCAGGCGCCAGGGCGCCTGCCGGGCGCCCGGTAACCTGCGGTTTCGAAAGGGGGCAAGCATGGTCCAGCACGTGGTGAAGATCAGCGACTCGAATGGTGCGGCGGTCACATTGAAAGTGTCTTTCCCCCCGGTGGGAGAGTCGACGTGGGAAGTCGTGCATCACCGGTTTCTGCGCCTTCAGAAAGGCGTGGTGGACAAGGGTAAAGTGGCTCCCGGCGCCGACGGCTGGATCGCATGCTACGGCGGGCGCGAAATCGACGACACCAAACTAGTGCTGCACCTGGACGGCTTTCTCGGTTCGGCGCAGGTGAACCGCTCCGGCGCGGGGAAGCTCTACAACCATGACAACCTGCTGCTCATCCCGGGCGCGTTGACGTGGAAAATCGCCCACTGACGGCAATGCCGGGCGAGACCGTACCGCGAACGCGCGCCACCATCGCGATCCGCAACCTTAAGGACGCGACGTTCGAATGCGTGTTCGGTCGCGGGTGCGACGGGATTTGCTGCCGCAAAGGCCGCCCGCCGGTCTACGCCGATGAAGATCAGCGCATCGCGGCGAACCTCGGTAAGTTTTTGCCTCACCTCACCCCCCCGGCACGCGCGGCTGTCACGCGCGGGGGCTATCTCAGCCGGCGCCGCAGGTTCGGCGAGCCCCTGATGCGCGTTTTCGATGGCTGGTGCATTTTCTTCAACCACGGCTGCGTCCTGCACAAGGTGGGCGCAGCAGAAGGCGACAAGTTTCGCTACAAGCCGTCGGTCTGCGGCGTGTTCCCGCTCAACAACGACGTTCACGACCGCTGGCACGTCCGCCAAAAGGGATTCAGCGGTGAAAAGTGGGATCTCGTCTGTCTCGATCCGCAGACGAGCGCCGCGCCTGCCGCCGAGTCGCTGCGCGAGGAGATCGCACTGGCCCAGCGACTGGTCGATGAACGGGAAAGCACCGAGGCTTAAGCATACCGGCCACAGGGCCGTGCACGCGCCGTAAGAACAATCTCGATCGGAGCGCATCTCATGCTTGCCTCTCCCCGCCGCTGGCAGGAGATCCCACTGTGGGCCGGCGCCTCGCCGGACGAATGGTCCGACTGGAAGTGGCAGTTCCGCAATCGCATTTCGAATCCGCAAATGCTCGAACGAGTCGTCTCGCTGAGTGCCGAGGAGCGAGAGGGCCTGCGGGTCGGCGAAGACATGTTCCGGCTCGGCATCACCCCCCATTACGCGACGCTGCTCGATCCGCGAGACCCGCGCTGCCCGATACGCCGGCAGGCGGTTCCACATCGCAGCGAAGCCGTCGTGGCCGATTTCGAATCCGCCGATCCCCTGTGCGAGGACGCGGACTCACCGGTGCCGGGGCTGACACACCGCTACCCGGACCGCGTTCTCCTGCTCGTCACCCACGAGTGCGCGCTCTACTGCCGCTACTGCACGCGCCGGCGCATCGTCGGCGATCATGAAGCGATCACCCCGCCGATGCTCGAGCAAGCCTTCGCCTACATCCAGGCACACGCCGAGATTCGCGACGTCCTTATTTCCGGAGGCGACCCGCTCGCACTATCCGATCGCCGGCTGGAGTCGATCATCGCGCGACTGCGCGCGATCGCGCACGTGGAGATCATCCGCATCGGGACGCGCATGCCCGTGGTGATGCCCCAACGCATCACCACCGATCTGGTCGCAATGTTGCGGCGGTATCACCCGCTATGGCTGAACACACATTTCAACCACCCGCTGGAGCTGCGCCCGGCCGTCACACGCGCGGCCATGGAGAGGCTCGCCGACGCGGGGATTCCCACCGGCAACCAGTCGGTCCTCCTTCGCGGCATCAATGACTGCCCGGTCATCATGCGCGAGCTCCTCCACGAGCTCGTCAAGGTGCGATGCCGGCCCTATTACCTCTACCACTGCGATCTTTCCGAAGGGCTGAGTCATTTCCGAACGTCGGTCGAGACCGGCGTTGCGATCATCGAAGCCCTGCGTGGGCATACTTCCGGCTACGCGATTCCCACTTTCGTGGTGGACGCGCCCGGCGGCGGCGGGAAAATCCCCGTCACGCCCGACTACGTCCTCGGGCGCGAGGGCGAACGCTTGAGCATGCGCAACTTTGCAGGCAAGACGTTCGTATACGACACAGAAGCAACGCCAGCGCCCGTGAGGGGTCCGTGCCGCGCGTGTGGAACGCTGCACGAGTCGTTGCGCGTCGGCCCGGCTGCGCGCCGCTGGCAGCGAGAGTCGTGATACCGCCCGCCAAGGTCTGCAGCACCTAAGGCGCTCGTTCAGCGCGGACGCGGTCCCACGGCTTTTCGAGCGCCGCGCTTGAAACCCGCGACAGCTTCACCCCTGGCGGCAACGTCGCGGTCTGCATCGATTCCAGAACCATTTGCAGCAGGCTTTGCGCGGCGGGCGACAGCGCGCGGCCGCGCCGGGTGATGATGCAGATCTCGCGCTCGACCACCGGTTTGACGAGCGGGATGAAAGCGAGGTCGCTGGCCGACATCATGTGCGCCGCCAGCGCGGGCAACACCGAGACCCCCAGATCCTGCCTGAGCAGCGCTTCTACCGCCGCCGTGCTCGAGAGCTGATAGAGCGGCTCAGTCGCGCCCCACGACAAATTGGGCGTCGATTTCAGCAGCGCTTCGATTCCCGTGTGCGAAGCCAGTCCAACCTGGGCATAGCCCGCGAGCTGCTTCCACGCCACCTGGCGGCCGCGGGCGAGAGGATGCTGCCGGCTTGCGACCACATGAAAGCGATCGCGCAGCAGCGGCCTGAACTCGAGACCCGGATCGTCCGCCCACCGGTTGGTGATGGCGAAATCGACCTCGCTGTCGAGCACGCGCTGCTGGATGGCCCGTGCGCCGCCGTCGCGAACACCGACGCTGATGTTGGCGTAGCGCGCGCGATACGCCGCGATGACGGGTGGCAGGATCAGCGCCACGACCGACGGCGCCGCTGCAATCGCGACGTGGCCTTTCTGGCGCTCAGCGACCGCACGGATGTCGCGCAACGCCGCATCGAAATCGTGCAGCAGCCGCTTCGCCACCGGCAAAAAATCCCTGCCTTGCAGCGTCAGGGCGACGCGGCGCGTGGTGCGATCGAACACGGTGAGCCCGAGCGAGGCCTCGACCTGCTTGATCGTTGCGGTGAGGGCGGACTGCGTGAGGAAGAGGCGCTGGGCCGCGCGCGTGTAGCTGCCCTCTTCTGCGACCGCGACGAAACCGCGCAGGTGCTTGAGCGTGATATTCATCAATGGATACGAATAATAGATCGTTATTGCTTGTTTGTGTAATGAATGGGCGCGTTCTACCATGCTCTGATCACTTCCGGAGCACACTGCATGTCGGGTTACTTCGCGCCCCGCCTCGGGCGCATCAAGCATTCGTCGTCCAATGCAGCAAGCCAGGTCGTGCGCGAGTTGCGCGCTCAGGGCCGCGACAACATCGGGCTGACCATAGGCGAGCCCGATTTCCCGACACCGGAGCAACGTGCGCCTGTCTTTCGCCATCGACATCGAAACGCTCGAGGAAGCGTGCCGCCGCGTGCAGCGCGCGTGTGCGGCGCTGGCGTGATGCGCAAGCGCTCACCCGTTGAAAAGGATCGCGCATGACTCGCGGCTATTCCCTGGGCGTCGATATCGGCGGGACGTTCACCGACATCATCGTGCTCGACCCGTCCAGAGGCGCGCAGTTCAGCCTCAAGGTTCTCACCACGCACGACGATCCTTCACGCGGTGTGCTCGATGGCGTGACCACACTGCTCGCCCAGCACGCGATCTCGCCGGGCGCGATCGAGCGCGTCGTTCACGCCACCACGCTGTTTACCAACGCGCTCATCGAGCGCAAAGGCGCGTGCACCGGTCTGCTGACCACTCGCGGCTTTCGTGACAATCTCGAGCTCGGGCGCGAGCGCAAGTACGAGCTGTACGATCTGAACATCGAGAACCCGCGGCCGCTGGTCCCGCGCAATCTCAGGCTCGAAGTCGGCGAGCGCGTCGACGCTTCGGGTGCCGTCCTGACCCCGCTCGACGAGGCCGAATTGCTCGCCCAGGCGGGCGTGCTCATCGAGCGCGGCGTGACTTCGATTGCCGTGCTGTTCCTGCACTCCTATGCCAATCCGGGACACGAACGCGCAGCGGCCGCCGCACTCCTGCGGCGCTATCCGGACATGACCGTCACCACGTCGCACGAAGTGGTGAGCGAGATCCGCGAGTTCGAGCGCGCCTCGACCACGGTCGCGAACGCCTATATCAAACCGCTCGCACGGCGTTACCTCGATCACATGGCCGCCCAGTTCGCGGAGCTCGGTGTGAAAGCGCCGCTGCTGGTGATGCTTTCCAACGGCGGCATGACCCACCTCGACGAAGCGAAGCGCACGCCGGTGCAGTTGCTCGAATCGGGTCCTGCGGCAGGTGCACTCGCCGCGGCGCATTTCGGAGGCGACTGCCGCAACCTGCTCGCTTTCGACATGGGCGGCACGACCGCCAAGCTGTCGCTGATCGCCAACGGCCAGCCGCTGGTCGCATACGGCTTCGAAGCCGCGCGCCAGAAGCGCTTTACCGAAGGCAGCGGCTTACCGATACGTATTTCGACCATCGAGCTGATCGAGATCGGCGCAGGCGGCGGCAGCATCGCTCATACCGATGAAATCGGGCTGCTCAAAGTCGGCCCGCAAAGCGCGGGGTCCGAGCCCGGGCCTGCGTGTTTCGCGCGGGGCGGCGCGGAGCCCACGGTGACCGATGCCAATCTGGTGCTCGGCTACCTCAACCCCGAGTATTTCGCAGGCGGCACGATACGCATCGAACTCGCGCTCGCGCAGCGTGCGATCGGGGCTCTTGCGGAAAAGCTCGGCATGACGCCAGTCCAGGCGGCGTGGGGCATCGTCGACGTCGTCAACGAGAACATGGCGAGCGCTGCGCGCGTTCACGTCGCCGAGCGCGGCCGCGATGCACGCATCTACAGCCTGCTCACCACCGGTGGTGGCGGCCCGCTGCACGGTTATTACGTGGCGAAGAAACTCGGCTTGCCGCAACTCATTTGCCCGCCGTCGGCGGGTGTCGCTTCGGCATTGGGCCTGCTCGCCGCACCGGCGAAGATCGATCGTGTGGCCACGATCAACATGCGCCTCGACGCCGGCGACTGGACTCGTCTTGAATCGGCATTCAGGACGCTCGAAACCGATGCGCGCGAAGTCATCGCGCAGACCGGGTACGCTTTCAGCGACCTGCGCGTGGAGCGCTACGCCGATGGCCGCTATGCCGGCCAGGGCTTCAACCTGCTCGCCGCGCTCCCGCCAGGCCCTTACGACGGTGCGAACACCAACGCCACGCGCGACGCACTTCAGGGCGCTTTCGAGAAATCCTATCGCGAAAAGTTTGCAAAAACTCCGCCCGCGATAGCCGTCGAGTTCATCAACATCCGCGTCTCGGTCGCGGGGGCGATCGCCGACGCGGCCGCCGTGAGGCAGAGCTCGCGCTCGCCTGCGACTGGCGAGCCTTTACGCGGGCGGCGTCCGGTCTACTTTCAGGAAGCCGGCGATTACGTGACGACCGCGGTCTACGATCGCAGCGCCCTCAGTGCCGGGACGACGATCACCGGTCCCGCAGTGGTGGAAGAGGCCGGCTCGACGCTGGTGATCGCGCCGGGCGCAACCGCGGTGGTCGCAGCAGGCGGCAACATCGTCGTGACACTGAACCCCAAAGAGACCTCGACATGACAACAGCCGCACCGACTTTCGATCCCGTCACGCTGGAAGTGCTGTGGGCGCGCCTGCGCTCCATCGTCGATGAGGCGGCGAAAGTGATCGTGCGCACCTCGTTCTCGACCCTCTCCAACGAAGCCAACGATTTTTCATGCGTTCTCACCGACGCGCGCGGCTACTCGCTCGCACAGAACACCAGCAGCATTCCGTCGTTCATCGCCACGCTGCCGGCCACGGTCCGGCATTTTCTGCGAGAAATCGGCGCCGAGCGCATGAAACCCGGCGATGTCTACATCACCAACGATCCGTGGATGGGAACGGGACATCTGAACGACGTGTGCGTGGTGAAGCCGGTTTTCCTCGAGAAGCGCCTCGTGGCTTTCGCGAGCACCACGGCGCACGTACCTGACATCGGCGGGCGCATCCGTTCGGCCGAATCGCGCGAGATCTTCGAGGAAGGGTTTCACATTCCGCTTGCGCACCTGATGCGCGCGGGCGCGGTCGACGAAACCCTCATCACCCTGCTCAAGACCAACGTGCGCACGCCCGAGCAGACGGTGGGGGATATTTTCGCGCAGGTGAGCGCGCTGGGGATGATGGAGAGCCGCCTGCTCGACGTGCTGCACGACTACGCGCTCGCCGACCTCCTCGTATTGGCGGACACGCTGTTCGGACGCGCCGAGAAAGCCATGCGCGAAGCGATCCGCGCCGTGCCGGACGGGACGTATCACTACCGCATGCTTGCGGACGGGCTGGAGGAGCCTTTCGTGTTCGAGGTGGCGTTGACGATTTCAGGAGACTCGATCAACGCCGATTTCACAGGAACTTCGCCGCAGCAGCCTCGCGCGATCAACTGCGTGCTGGCCTACACCTACGCCATGACGGCGTATGCGATCAAGGCTGCGCTGCTTCCGCAACTTCCCAATAACGAAGGGATGTTCCGGCCGATCACGGCCACCGCGCCCGAGGGCTGCCTGCTGAATCCGAAGTTTCCTGCGTCGTGCGGCGGGCGCTCGTCAACCGGTCATTACGTGCCCACACTCATCTACGGCGCCCTGGAGCAGGTGATTCCAGAAAGAATCATTGCCGGGACCGGCTCGCCGCTCTGGAACATCACGCTCTCGGGCGTGCGCGCCGACGGCAAGCCGTTCGCGAGCGTGCTGTTCTTCAATGGCGGCATGGGCGCCACGGCCATCAAGGACGGCGAAAATGCAACGTCGTGGCCCAGCAATATTTCGTCGACGCCCAGCGAGATCTCGGATCGCGACAGTCCGCTGTTCACGCACTACCGTCAGTTGCGGCCGGGCTCGGGCGGCGCGGGAACCTACCGGGGCGGGCTCGGACAGGACGTGTTGCTGCAGAACCGGCACGAGACGCCGATCGCGGTGATTTTTCTTGCAGAGCGCCTGCGCTATCCCGCGCCAGGGGCGTGCGGCGGAGTGTCCGGCGGTCTCGGCGATGTAAAGATCAACGGCCAGAGCGTAGGCGACGCCAAGCGCCAGTTCATACTCAATCAGGGCGACACCATCCTCATTTCCACGCCGGGCGGCGGGGGTTACGGCAAGCCGGAACGGCGCGAGTCCGCACGCATTGAGCGGGATGCGGTGTTGGGGTATTTGCAGTAACAGGACGACGCAATCGCCTTCACGCCCACCCTCAGGGCGTGTGCGATCAGGTCATCCTTACGGTTTCAGGCTGCGCCCCAGACCTTCTGCACGAGCGAGCTCGAGGACTCTGGCGGCGACATAGAGATCCTGTACCGCCATCCCGTGCGATTCGTACAAAGTGATCTGCTCGTTCGAGACGCGTCCGGGCCGCACGCCCGCCATCACTTCGCCCAGCTCGGGAAGCGCGTCCCATTGCAAGCGGCCCGCTTCGACGAGGGGCAGGAGATCGCCGCATTCCTGGCGCGCGGTCGCACGCGAATCCACTGTCACCAGATCGCATCGCTGCACCGCGTCGAGATCCAGCTCGCGGCGCGTGAGCAGATTCGAGCCCGCTGCGTTGACATGCTGCCCGGGCTCGAGCCACGCGCCTGCCAGCACCGGAGTCTCGGACTTCGTGATGATATTGACGATGTCAGCGCCGCGCACCGCCGCTTGCGCGTTGGTCGCGGGCGCGACGTCGATCCCAAGGCGCTCAGTCATCACGCGGCAAAATTCCACGAGCGCCTCGCGAGTTCGCGCATAGACCTGCGCGCTGCGTACCTGGCGCACGGCGCACACCGCCTCGAGCTGGCCGGCACCGATCCGCCCCGCGCCGATCTGCCCCACGATGGCGCTATCGCCGCGCGCGAGGTGCCGCGTCGCCACCCCGGTCGCTGCCCCGGTTCGCACCACGTTGAAAAAGTTCGCCTCGATCAGCGCGAGCGGCTCGCCGGATACCGCGTGATACAGGTGTATGTGAGAGCGGCTGCCGTGTGGCGTTGCATAATACGCCTTGTAGCCAGCTACGCCCGCGGGCGCTGCGGCGCCCTGGAGGATGTTGAGCGTCCCCAGCGGCGTTCGCGTTCGTGCGCGCGGCACATCGAAGGCGCGGTGGCAGGCGTGATCACGCATCCCCTGCTCCACGCGCTCGATGGCATCGCTCAGGGTGAGCACGCATTTCACGTCGTCTTCCGAGAGATAGAACATCGGCGCGGGCTACGGGCCTAAACCGGCAGATGCAGGCGTGAGGTTCGCACCATCCTGCTTCGCAGGCCTGCCGCTCACGGTTGACGTCGTCTCACGTCTCATGCGACGTGTCACGGGTCGACCCGGATTCCGGCCGCTTTCACGACCTGCGTGTATTTCCCGATCTCGGATTTGATCAATCGCCCGAACTGCTCGGGCGAACCGCCCACCCCTTCGAGCCCCTGCGAGGCCAGCGCCTCAGACATGCCGGGCAACTTGAGCGTGGCCAGCAGATCGGCGTTGAGCTTGCGCACCAGCACGGGAGACGTCTTTGCCGGCACGACGATACCCTGCCAGTTGGACACCTCGAAGCCGGGCACGCCCGCCTCGGCAATCGTGGGGACATCGGGCAAGCTCGCCGCGCGCGTGGAAGTGGTTACGCCGAGTGCGCGCAAACGGCCGTTCTTCACGTGCGGCAGGACCGGCGGCATCGTGCTGAAGATCAGCTCGACGCGGCCGCCCACCAGATCGGTGATCGCCGGCCCCGTGCCTTTATAGGCGACATGCAGGATGTCAGTGCCCGTGGCGTGCTTGAAGAGCTCAGCCGTCATGTGCAGCGATGAGCCGGGGCCTGCCGAAGCGTAGTTGAGTTTGCCCGGACTCGCTTTCGCCAGCGCGATGAGTTCCTTCACGGATTTCGCCGGCACGGCGGGATTCACCGCAAGCAGAAAAGGAGATGTCGCCAGCAAAGTTACCGGCGCGAAATCGCGTAGCGGCTGGTAAGGAAGGTTTTCCTTCAATGCCGGGTTGTGCGCGAGGTTGCCGAGACTGCCCAGAAACAGCGTGTAGCCATCGGGTGCGGCGCTCGCGGCAAGCGTGGTGCCGATCATCCCGCCGGCGCCACCGCGGTTATCGACGACGACCTGCTGCCCGATGACCTCGGCGAGACGCTGGCCTACGGTGCGGGCCAGGATGTCGTTGCCACCGCCGGCAGGAAACGGAACCAGGAGACGTAAAGGACGCGTCGGATACGCGCCTGGATCCCGGGTCTGCGCCACGGCCGGAATCGAGACGAGGATCGCCGCCGAAGCTGAGAACGCCAGCATGCAACCAAGATCGAGACGATGGAACGGGCGCCGGGCCAGCTGACACTGCATCACGAATCCTTCACATTATTGTGAACTGTTGACAGTTTAATGCAAAAGTCACTAGCATGTGGGCATGAATGTCACGCCCCTTCGTGCCCCCCATGCACCGTCCCCCTCCATCGCAGAGCGGGCGATCGAAGCCCGACGCTCGCAGACGCTGGTCAGCATCTGCCATTCCGAAATCGAGCGCATGATCCTCGACGCGGAGCTCGAAATGGGGGCGCGCATCAACGAGCTCGCGCTCGCCGCACGCCTGGGCATCAGCCGCGGCCCCGTGCGTGAGGCCTGCCGCACCCTCGTCCAGGCCGGTTTGCTGGAAACGCTGGCCAATCGCGGCTTTTTCGTCCGCAAGCTCACGCACAAGGAAGTCGTCGACCTCTACGACGTGCGCGCACAACTCATGCGCCTCGCCGGCGGCCTCGTCGCTGAACGCGCGAGACCCGAGCAGGTGGCTGAACTGCGCGCATTCGTCGACGCCATGGACGCGGCCCACGCAGAACACGACACGGCGCGCTTCCAGAACCTCAATACTGAATTTCACGCCGCCCTTGTCACCGCCAGCGACAACCGCAGGCTCGAGGAAATCTATTGCGGACTCGCCAAGGAATCGCGCCTGTTCCGGCGCCGCGGCCTGGTGTCGGACGCCGCGATGGCGCTGTCGAACCGCGAGCACCACGACATCGTGGACGCGATCGCAGATCGCGATGCGGCGCGCGCGGCCGCGACGATGGAATACCACATCCTGCAGGGCAAGGCGCGCTTCCTCAACGCCGCAGTCGACGAGGTGGCGCCATGACAGCGCAGCGCTTTCTCCTCTGCGCGATCCCGGCCCTGCTTACGTCACTGGCCGTGCCGCTGCCGGTCCAGGCGCAGCAGAGCTATCCGACACGTCGATCGTCCGCATCGCGGGGGCGGCGGCCGGCGACGGCGCCGGGCAGTCCCTCGCCGCGCCCCTGGCCGTCCGCGA
>JBKJKJ010000127.1:0-5296 GCA_046597455.1 Burkholderiales bacterium | reverse complement strand
GAGCGGGCGGCCGTTGCGAACGTTACTCTCGAAATCACTGATACAGGCCACCAGGAGCGGTTCAAAGCATCGTCGCGAACGTCCGCGCAACCTTGGCGGGCTTGTTACCAACCGGTCATCGCGAGGAAGCACGGCGACGTGGCGACCCCGTGGCGCACGGTGTCGACGGAATCACCCCACGTCACGCGCTACGCGCACGGCGCCGCGGTGGCCGCCTATCTGGCGCGTTACCTCAAAGGCGGACCGCTGAAGAATGCGCAGTTGCTCGAGGTCAGCGAGACGCGGGTGGCCTTTCGCTATCGCCCGCACCGCGGCGAGGACGATGCCGGCGAAGGGTCGAGGGTCATGACGCTCACCCCGGAACACTTCCTCAACCGCTACCTTCCCCACCTGCCGGTGCCGCGGCTGCAGGCGGTGCGCAGCTACGGCCTCTACGGTTCGCGCCAGCGCGCCGCACTCGATCGAGCGCGTGCGCGGCTCGGCCAGCCCGCCGTCGAAGAACCGGAGCCGATCACTGCGCCGCAGTTCCTCGCGCGTTTTCGTCACACCGATGACACCGGCTGCTGCCCGCAGTGCGGCGCCCGGCTGGTGTTCACCGCCTTGACACGCCATGGCACCGGTTCGCCGCCCACGCTGCACTGACAAGTTCTCGCCTGCGCGTGAAGGTGCAGGTGCCCACGCGCGCTCATCGCGCCTCGGCCGCTGCCCCAGGCACGCCGGCTCGTTCGAGCTATTCCGGCGGAATCTCGGAGCTCCTGAGGTCCTAACATTTGACGAGCTCTACGAACGCGCTCGTTTCATTGTGGAGCAGCATGAAACCTAACAGCGCGGTCGACGCGGACACCTTGCGGCTAGGGGCCGGACGGAGCCGTCCGAAATCGTGCACCGTGCGGCCCCTAGCCGCAACGTGCCGGTCACCCCTACGTTAGGCACACAGGGGGAGGAATCACGAGCAGGCTTTTTTCTGATCCAACAGGCGCGCAGTGGGTAGTCCAAGAGGGTTCGGATCCACCCAGCGTGCGGTTCGTGCGCGGTACGCAATTGCGTGCCGTGCGACTTCGCCCAAACGTGCGACTGGCGCAGCTAGATGACGCAGCACTTCGCGCTGGCTTCGCTGAAACCAATCTCGTTCACCCATTCTCTGCGGAACGGTTCTTCGACCCGGTCATCGTATTTCTTCTTTCCATGACCGGCTTGGGCACTGCGCTCGAAGCGCAGCGCTGGGACAGGGCGCGGGCGTACACGCCAGAAAATGACGTTCTAATCGAGCGTGGGCACCAAGTACCGTACGGTTTCCGAATGTTCCCGAGGTCGCTTCTGCAGTCGCTGATTGATCACCACTGGCCGCCTCGCGTTGATCTATGGGAGTTTCCCGCAGACATGCCGGGCGGTGGCGCGCGAACAGACGCGACGGCCCTCGCCGTATTCCGAAACGCTGCGCTAATGTTTATGAGTTACTACGAGCGAACCGTTGATGAGGTTTACGCTCGATATGGAAGCGGAACTGAAACCTGGCCGGCTTTATGGAACTTCGCACGCACCGTCCGCAATGCCTGCGCACATGATGGGCGCGTGGCGATCAATAACGCCGCTGCTCCAGCCGTCAATTGGCGCGGCTTGACCTACACACCCGCCGACAATGGCCGCGACGTATTTGCCGACCTCGCGCCCACGGATCTCATAGTCTTAATGGAGGAACTCGAGTGTCTTCTGTGAAGGTGCACACGTGACGAATGCGCATAACTTTAGTTGCAGCGGACGCGATATCGGCTTCATTGCCGCCGATGCGCGCCGCTGAACATGACGTTAGGTGGCCAAGTGACGCTTAAGGCCAACGTTTCCCGCGATGTTCCAGCGGCCGATGTCGCATCGAGAATGTCGCGCGAATTTCGTAGATTCATTGATCCAGCTGAATTAACGCGCGGGCCTTACACAGTCATCGCGTTCCCCGGCATGCGCGGCGAGGTGAGTCCATTGTTGATTCCAAGACGCTCGAAAAAGCACTTCGCAAGTGCAGCTCCAGTAACCAGCAAGTCGTCGCGGTCGCTCACAGACGCGCGCGCGTAGCAGAGACCCTGAGGCGCAGGCGTGGCGTTATTGATTGGAGCGGTCTTGGCACTTTCGGTGGGGCTCTTCGCGACATTCACTGGCCTGGACCGCGATCGGGCGTTCTACCCCACGGTGATGATCGTCATCGCTTCGACCTATGCGTTGTTTGCGATCATGGGCGGTTCCATCCAGGTGCTGATGATCGAGTCGATGGTCATCGTTGCGTTCCTGGGCGCATCCATCGCAGGTTTCAAGCGCTCGCTGTGGCTCATCGTTGCGGCGCTCGCAGCGCATGGCGTGTTCGATCTCGTCCATGGCCATTTGATCGAAAATCCAGGCGTGCCTCCATGGTGGCCTCTCTTCTGCCTGGCCTACGATGTTATGGCTGCTGCCTATCTCGCATGGCTCTTGTTGTATTCGAAACTGCATGCGGCTGCGACCCAACGCACGCCCTGAGGAATTCCGTCAAGCGATAGGATCTCCAGTCTCACGCGACCAACGCAGATCCGCGGCGCGAATTTCTCCTCAACCGTCGAGTCGTCGTACTCCACGCCTTTGTAAAGAAGTCGCAGCAGACCCCTGATCGAGAGCTGGAGTTGGCTCGCAGGAGGCTGAAAGAGGTCATCAATGGCTAATCTAAAGCACAAACCAGTTCCTCATGACCACAAGGCCTTTCTCCGAAAGGCAAAAAAGAGCCGAGGGTTTCAAGCGGCGTACGATGCTTTGGCAGTGGAGTATGCGATAGCGAACCAGATGCTAGCTGCACGCTCTCGCGCCGGGCTTACTCAAGAGGCAGTGGCAACTCGAATGGGTACCTCAAAAAGCACGGTGTCGCGGCTTGAGTCGGCGGGAAAACACGCGCCTTCGCTATCGTCAATCAAGAGGTATGCCGAGGCTGTAGGGTGCAAGATCGAGATCAAGCTGATTCCTGAGCGGCGAGTCTGAGCCCATCGTTCGTCATCCCCGTTTGCGTTGCCAGCGTGCGTAACAGGCGCCAGTAGCTCTTGCTGCTGCGGCGCATCGCGGTGGTGTAGCCGGGCCCCGGTTGCGGACCAAAACGGTCAACGAAAATCATAAGACGAAAAGCACGAGTCCTGCCGCGCCGTCTTGTCCGATCCGGTCGAGTCATGCAAACGTAAGCTTGCCGATGAAATCGAACTCTTTCGCTAGCCCTCGACTGTTCCGAACCCACTCGAATTCCGCCAGACCCGTATCAACCCACGCACGCGTCCGCACGTCGTCATGCGCTACGCAATGCCGCCCTCCACGAAGCCCAGGAGAACCCTCACTACTCTCGGTGTCGATGATCTCGAGACGGCGGGGCGAGCTGCGCCGATGCGCTTCGTGAGAAATCTCTCGCCCGTTGTAATGGTCTTCTGCGCCGCCGCGTGACCGTTTCGTTACGGCCGACGAATCGATGTGGTGGGGCCGCGTCGCGGCGGCGCGTAGCAATGCTATTCTCGGCCGGCGGGAAAATCGCGGCGCCACGATCCCGATCGCTGAGCGCGGCGCGCCACGCACGCTTCTATCGGGGAACAAATGGAGCAAATCGCGATGACATCTATTTCCAGTCTGCAACTCAGCGGGTATGTGACAACCTACAGTGCTGTTGCGGGCCGAAGCCACGCACAACTCGAGGAGGTGTTGGGCTTCGCATCAGGAACCTTGAGCAACGGATTTCGCGTATATCAGCTCTCCGAGCCGATCGTGCCGACTGATTTCGTATGGAAGGACAGGACGCGGTATTCGGACGGCTGGCACCTTGATCCGTCGATAGGAGAGTACGTGCAACGGGTTGACGAACTGCGCGCACATCTCGGAAAGAACCTGGGCTACGACGAGGGTCTTGTGGACCGTGAACTGGCCTCCTTTCAAGTCGCTCAAGTCAATAAACTGAATATACGCTCCGGCCCAGGCAGAATTGTGAAAATTCTGCCGACCGCTCAATCGAGATCTTTTCCGGATTCACCCGTCCGCAATATTCCTCAGTGGAGGCTCACCAACAAGAAGCTGTTCGTCTTTGTCGGCACTGCTGTTTGAGACGCTCACGTTCGCGGGGCCGTTCGGACTCCGTCCGGGCCGTCGTTACGCCGGCAGCACCATCGTTGCGTCACATAGGCAGACCAGCTCGCCACGCTGGTTGGTTCCCCGGACCTTGCAATCCACTATCCTCTTCCCCTCTTCTTCGCGCTTGCCGGTCACCTCTCCGGCAAACGTCACCGTGTCGCCGGCGCGGAAGGGCGTGATGGCCCGCATCAGCAGCCGGCCGCCGTCGTAGAACGCGCGCAGCGGAAATGACTGCTGGAGCATCTGGTCGACGTACGACATGGTGGCGGGGCCGGAGTTGACCATGCCGCCGAAGATGTTCTGCCGGGCGAACGCTTCGTCGGTGTGGATGTTGCTCGGCTTCGGTTTGCCTGCCAGGCGCAAATCGTTCTTGCGAAGCATGATCTCCTGGCTCTCGGACACGGCCAGCGGCGCCAGTTGGTCGCCGGCGGCGACGGTGTCGAATGTGAACCGGCGTTCCGGCGTGCTCGTAACCGGCTTCGCCTCGGCATCGGGCGCGCCGGGCTTGGCGGTTTCCGGCGCGCGCGGCACCTCACGCTGGCCCTGGGCATAGGAGAAGATGCACGTGTAGTCGTAGGCGGCAACGGGCTCGCCGCGCTGGTTGCTCGCCTCGATCCGAAAGGTGACGAAGCGGCTGCCGCGTCGCTCGTATTTCTCCAGGACCCTTCGGGTGCCGGTAAGCGTATCCCCGGCACGCACCGGGCGGAACCAGCGGATCTCGCACTTGGCAAAAGGCGTCTGACGGCGCGCGGTTTTCGACTCTTCCAGCGCGACGAATCCCTGGCGCTCGGCGATCTCTTCCCGCAGCAGCGGTGCGTAGGTGAGCACCGTCGTCGGCATGGTGACGAGCGCGCCGTCATACTCGGCGCTTCCCCCGGATGACGCGTACCGCGGATCGGGGTTCTGTGCCACACGTGCGTAAGCTGCGATGTGCTCGCCGGTCAGCGTAACGACGGTAGGTGCACCGTCCTGGCCGGGCTCCACCGCCTCGAAGTCCCAGAGTTTTTCCTTCAGCTCGGGCATTTCAACACCTCCAATGTTTTGGCCTGCGATTATCCGGACGTCGTGCGCCCCACCGCTAAAAATCTCGAGTCGCCGCGAAGCAACGCCGGTTCGCCCCTTTCTACTCGGGAGGCCGTGCGATGACAGGGATGACCGTCAGCCTGGATTCTACCGAATC
>JBKJKJ010000026.1:0-3643 GCA_046597455.1 Burkholderiales bacterium | reverse complement strand
GACGCCTGCGCCGCCCCGGGCGGCAAAACGGCGCACATACTCGAACGCGCGGATGTGGATCTCGTCGCGCTCGACAACGATGGCTCGCGGCTCGAGCGCGTGCAGTCGAATCTGTCGCGTCTCGAGCTGAGCGCACGTCTGGTTTGCGGCGATGCGGCTCAACCTCAGGCGTGGTGGGACGGAAGACCGTATGCGCGCATCCTCGCCGATGTCCCATGCTCGGCCTCCGGCGTCGTGCGCCGCCATCCCGACATCAAGTGGCTGCGGCGCCCCGACGATATCGCGCGCTTCGCCGCCCGGCAGCGCGAGATCCTCGACGCGCTTTGGCAGTTGCTCGCGAGTGATGGTAAATTCCTGTACGCGACGTGCTCGGTTTTCCGCGAGGAGAATAACGACCAGATCGAAGGGTTCCTCGAACGCCATCGCGACGCGCGACGCCTGACTCTCCCCGGGCCGCATACCAACGCACAACAGCTCGCGGGGCAGATCCTTCCGGACGAATCGCATGACGGTTTCTTCTACGCGCTGCTGCAGAAGTCTTAACCTGCGCGGCGTGATTTTGGCGGCGTGCGTGGCTGCGATCTGCGCCTTTTTTTCCTTTTCCGCGCACGCGCAGGGCATCGAGATCAGAAAGGCGACGGTGACCATCGAAGACACGGCTTACGTGTTCGATGCACAGTTCGATATCGCCTTCACGCCCACGCTCGAAGAAGTCCTGAACAAAGGCGTGCCGCTGTACTTCCTGCTCGAATTCGAGCTCATACGGCCGCGCTGGTACTGGTTCAACGACCGCGTCGTCTCGATGCATCAGCAATATCGCCTCCAGTACAACGCGCTGACGCGCCAGTATCGTCTGGGCGTAGGCAGCCTTTACCAGAATTTCGCAACACTACCCGAGGCCCTGGAAGTGATGAGCCGGGTGCGCCGCCGCCAGGAGGTCGAGGCCGGCTCGCTGCGCAAAGAAAGCGGCTTGCTCGCCGGGGTGCGCTTCAGGCTCGATACGTCACAACTGCCCAAACCGTTTCAGCTCAATGCCCTGGGCTCCAGTCAGTGGCACATGAATTCCGACTGGTATCGCTGGACCGTCTCGCCATGAAGCGTGCGGTAATCGCCGCTCCGGTGAAAGCGCCGGTATGGCTGCGCTATGTGCTCGTGCTGTTCATCGCGCTCGGTGCCGTCACGCTGTTCCTGCTGGCGACCGCGGCCGCCAATACCGCGCTGTTCGCCGAACGCTATCCCGTGCTGCTCGCGCTCAATGGCGGTATCGCCCTCGCGCTTGCAGTGCTTGTCGGCTATCAGCTCTACATGCTGCGCAGGAAGCTGCGCGCGCGCGTTTTCGGCTCCAAGCTTACCTTGCGTCTGGTCGTGCTTTTCGCGCTGGTGGGCATCCTGCCCGGGGCGCTGATTTACGGGGTCTCGGTACAGTTCCTCGGCAAGAGTATCGAGTCGTGGTTCGAAACGCGCATCGATCAGGCGCTCGAAGCGGGTCTGAACATCGGGCGCAACGCACTCGACGGCATGCTCAAGGACCTCACCGGCAAAGCCGATGCGATGGCGCTTGCGCTGTCGGTGCGTCCGCCCGCGGAGCATCTTGCGCTGTTGCATACGCTGCGCCAGCAGTCGGGAGTGCAGGAGGCGACGCTATACACCCAGCGCGGCAAGCTGATCGCCGTTTCGGGGAACGAGCGCGCGGGAATCACGCCGGACCCCCCGGGGCCCGCCGCGATGCGCAAGCTGCGCTCGCAGCAGACCTATGCGGCGATCGAAGCGGTTCCGGAGCGGGGCCTTTTCTTACGCGTGATCGCCCCGGTCAACGTGCTCTCCCTGGCCGAAGAAGGCCGGGCGGTCCAGCTGATGCAACCCGTGCCCGCGGAACTGGGGCGCGATGCCGAAACCGTGCAGACGGGATACCGCGAATACCAGGAGCTGCTGCTGTCGCGGCGCGGGCTCAAACGGCTGTACGGCATTACGCTCACCCTTGCGCTGCTGCTCGCGCTGCTGTCCGCGCTCGCCGCGTCCTTCCTCCTGTCCGAGCGGCTGTCCGCGCCGCTGAACGTGCTCGTGGAAGGCACGCGTGCCGTCGCACAGGGCGACTTCAGCCTGCGGGCAGCCGATCCAAGCCGCGACGAGCTCGGCATGCTGACCCGATCGTTCAACAGCATGACGCTGCAGCTTGCCGAAGCGCGCGCTGAAGGCCAGCGCAAGGAGGCCGAGCTCGCGCATGCCAAGGCGCATCTGGAGAGCATCCTGGTCAACCTTTCGGCGGGCGTGCTCGCGTTCGACGACATGCTGCGGCTGCGTTCGGCCAACCGCAGCGCTCACGACATCCTGCAGCTCGACTGCTCGCCGCTCGTGAATCTGGAGCTTGGCGCCTGGGATGTGCTCGATCCGTCGCTGGCGCCGCTTTCGACGGCGTTGCGCACGGCGTTTGCCAGCACCGAGCCCGGGGAATGGCAGCAGCAGATCGAGCGCGTGGCCAAAGACGGCACCCAGGTGCTGCTGTTGCGCGGCTCGCGGCTCACCGCCGGCGCGGAAACCGGACACGTCGTCGTGTTCGACGACGTCACGCACCTGCTGCAAGCCCAACGCGATGCCGCCTGGTCTGAAGTCGCCCGGCGCCTCGCGCATGAGATCAAAAATCCGCTGACCCCCATCCAGCTTTCAGCGGAACGCGTGGAGCTCAAGCTCGCGCCCAAGCTTTCGGGGGCGGATGCGGAGCTGCTGACGCGCTCCACCCGAACCATCGTCAATCAGGTCGCCGCCCTGAAACGCATGGTCGATGCCTTCAGCCAGTACGCGCGGACCCCCGAGCCGGCCATGCACGAGCTCGATCTGAACGCGCTGGTGCGCGAAGTGCTCACGCTTTACGAATCGCTGGGCTCGCGCATTAAGGTCGATCTCGGTGATGCGCTCCCGCGCATCATCGGTGACGCCTCGCAGTTGAGGCAGGTGGTGCACAACCTGTTGCAGAATGCCCAGGATGCACTGACCGAGCAGCCGGAGCCGCAAATCGTGATTCACAGCGAAGTGAGCGGGGAATCGGTGCGGTTCAGCGTGACCGATAACGGCACCGGATTCCCGGAAAATCTCATGAAGCGCGCGTTCGAGCCGTACGTGACGACGAAGCCGAAAGGAACCGGTCTGGGTCTTGTCATCGTCAAGAAAATTATCGAGGAGCACGGTGGCGAGGTGTCGATCCTAAACGTGGTGCCGCAGGGCGCCCGCGTGACGATTCGTTTGCCGAGTGCGGCCGCCCGGCACGCGGCGAGCAAGTCGGCTGCCTGAATCCAAGGTGTAGACTTTCGGTTATGCAACAGATCCTGGTCGTCGATGACGAAATCGGCATACGCGAGCTGCTCTCGGAGATTCTCTCCGAAGAAGGTTATTACGTGCGGCTCGCTGAGAATGCCGGAGAGGCGCGCGCCTTTCGTGCTCGCACACGCCCCGATCTCGTACTGCTCGACATCTGGATGCCCGACACCGACGGCATCACTTTGCTCAGGGAATGGGCGAGCGCAGGTCTGCTGACCATGCCGGTCGTGATGATGTCGGGACACGGCACCATCGACACTGCGGTGCAGGCGACACGCATCGGCGCCTTCGATTTCCTCGAAAAGCCGATCGCCCTGCAAAAGCTGCTCGC
>JBKJKJ010000092.1:0-2922 GCA_046597455.1 Burkholderiales bacterium | reverse complement strand
AAACACGCTGAACATCCCCCCCCCACTGCTCGACCGGATGGAGATCATTCGTCTCTCCGGTTATACCGAGGACGAGAAGGTCTCGATCGCGCAGCAATACCTGATGCCGAAACAGATCAAGACCAACGGTTTGAAGGACGGCGAGTTGGCCGTCTCCGAATCGGCGCTCCGTGACATCACGCGCTATTACACGCGTGAAGCCGGCGTCCGTTCGCTCGAGCGCGAGATCTCGAAGATCTGCCGCAAGGTGGTGAAGGGCCTGCTGCTCAAGTCACGCGACAAGAAGATCGCAGTCACGCCGAAGAATCTCGACAAATACCTGGGCGTTCGTCGCTACACGTACGGAATGGCCGAGAAGGCGAACCAGGTCGGCCAGGTCACCGGTCTGGCGTGGACTGAAGTGGGCGGCGACCTGCTGACGATCGAGGCGATCGCGGTGCCGGGCAAGGGCAAGACGACGACCACAGGCAAGCTGGGCGACGTGATGACGGAATCGATTGCCGCGGCGATGTCAGTAGTGCGCAGTCGCGCGAAGTCCCTCGGAATTTCCGAAGACTTCCACGAGAAGAAGGACATCCACATTCACTTGCCCGAAGGCGCGACGCCGAAGGATGGCCCATCCGCGGGCATCGCTATCGCGACAGCGATCGTGTCCGTGCTGACCGGGATTCCGGTGCGTGCCGACGTCGCCATGACGGGCGAGATCACGTTGCGCGGTGAAGTGCTGCCGATCGGCGGATTGAAGGAGAAGCTGCTCGCGGCGCATCGCGGCGGCATCAAGCTGGTGATGATTCCGGAAGAGAACATGAAGGACCTGGCGGAGATTCCGGAGAACATCAAGAACAGCCTCGACATCCAGGCCGTGCGCTGGGTCGATCAAGTGCTGCAGACGGCGCTCGAACGCTTGCCTCAGCCGGTCGCCGAGGCTGCCGCGGAAGCACCGCCTGCCGATGCGGCGATTTCTTCGGCCGGGGAGCCGAAGCCGGGAGTTGTCGTCAAGCACTGACCGGATGCACGATCGGTTGCCATCGATTCGATGACAATCGATATTCGATGGCACCGGCGAGTGCGGGAAGCGTCGTCCGCGTCGCTCACGTCGGTCTCGTGTTGACCGGAAACACACGCCTTGCTATAAAGCTCAATCAAACTCGTCGCACGTTGACTGCGGCGCACCGGTGAATCGAAAGGGGGCTACGTGAACAAATCCGAGTTGATCGACCAGATCGCCAAGCAAGCCGATATCTCAAAAGCTGCAGCCGGTCGGGCACTCGATGCAACCGTCGGCGCCGTTACCACGGCAATGAAAAAAGGTGGGATGGTCACGCTGGTCGGATTCGGCACGTTTTACGTCGGCAAGCGCAGCGCGCGCAGCGGCCGAAATCCCCGCACCGGGGCAACAATCAAGATCCGCGCTGCGAAAGTGCCCAAGTTCAGGGCTGGTAAGGCCTTGAAGGATGCGGTAAACTAGAAGGCTGTCTGGGATTGAGACAGCGTTCAGGCGGCAACAGGCAGCTCGCATTGAAGGGTGCTTAGCTCAGTTGGTAGAGCGTCGCCCTTACAAGGCGAATGTCGGCGGTTCGAGCCCGTCAGCACCCACCAGCTTTACCGGAGCCTCAGTTGAAGCATGGTGACGCGGAGTGCCAGGGTGATGACGCCGGATCTGCAGATCCCCAGCAGTTGCAGTACATGGAGTGGTAGTTCAGTTGGATAGGATACCGGCCTGTCACGCCGGGGGTCGCGGGTTCGAGTCCCGTCCACTCCGCCAAAATCTCAAAAGGCCCGTATCGACGGGCCTTTTGTCTGGGTGCGTCCAACATGGGCGCGATCTGGGAGGTGAAAGTCGTCCCGGACGTACCCTCCGTGCAAACGAAGTGAAGCGCAACTACCCGCGCTCAGAATCGCGAGTTCAGCGGCTCGAGGCCCAGCGCCAAGCGGCCGGCGACGACGTAGTTATTCGGGCTCATCGCGATGTGCTTGGCGGCTGCATGCACGTCCCGCACGCAACGCTCGAACGGAAGGCTTTCCAGGATCGCCACTGCGCCAACCACGCGCGCCAGCCGGTCGACGATCTGCACGGCCGAGTCTGCGGCGTACGAGCACGCCAACCGGAGCGCCGCCCGGGCCGGGAGCAGATCGTCGCCGCCAGACTCGCTCTCGGTAACAGGATTGTCCATCGCTATCTCGGTAACAAGATTGTCCATCGCTTCAACCAGGAAGGCGCGCGCGGCGCGCAGCTGAGCCTGTGCCTGCCCGACTTCGGACTGAACGATCTCGCGCTCTCGCAGCAGCTGGGGTTGACCATGCCGACCCTTGCTGGCGGCCACGTCGACCGCGTGTCGCAGCGCCGCGCCAGCGATGCCTAAAGGCACAACCGCGACCGTCCAGGAGAATATGGAGCGCTGCGGAATCCGGTATAAAACGTCAGGCTGGGTCGGCCGTGGCTGGAACGGATGCGTATGAGCCCTTGGTACAAAGAGGTCCTTCACCTCGAACTCACAGCTCCCGCTGCCGCGAAGTCCGGAAACGAACCACGTGTCGTGAAGCGTAACCGCCGACGCCGGCATGTAGCAAAAAAAAGGCTCTTTCGCCTCGTCCGAGGCTCCGGGCGGTTCAGCACACAGGCCCATGAACTGGGTGCCGTGGTGAGCGCCGCTGCCGAAGGGCCAGCGTCCGGCGACCCGGTATCCACCGTCGACACGCTCGGCGTGGCCGACAGCGCCCGTTGAGCTGACGACGAACGCCAGCGGGTCTGCAAACCATGTCGAAGCCACTTCGGTGGGAAGATAGCCGCCGACACGGCTCATGCCCGCGCCGTTGCCGAAGACCCAGCCGAGGGAGCCATCCAGCCCAGCCGCGGCCTCGACGACCTCCATGAACTCGACCGGCGTCAGCTCCAGTCCGCCGAGAGAGGAAGGCAACCAC
>JBKJKJ010000087.1:0-7376 GCA_046597455.1 Burkholderiales bacterium | reverse complement strand
ATGCGGATTGCCTTGGTGGGGTATTGCTGCGCCCCGGCGGCGGTCGATAACACGGCGGCGCACAGCAGCGCGGCCCAGCGGATGGCGGTCATAACGTTCCTTTTTATTGGTCTATCGATCGAATGCATACAGGCGCTGCGGATTGTTCACGAGGACGCGATTGCGTGTCGCTTCGTCGGGCACCCAGTCGAGCAGCAGATCAGCGAGATCCCCGTCGTTGGGCAGCTTCTCTTTAGCGCTGGGGTGCGGCCAGTCGGTTCCCCACACGATGCGCTCGGGCGCCGCCGCCACCATCGCGCGCGCGAACGGCGCGAGATCGACGAAGTGCGGCGCGTCCGAAGCGAAGTACGGGCCCATCAACTTCGCGTAGCAGTGTTCGCGCCGCAGGAGCCCGAGCAGCGCGCGAAACGGCGGCGCGTCGAGCCCGTCGCTCGCGGCGATACGGCCGAAGTGGTCGACGACGACATTCACCGGCAGCTTCGCCAGCACATCGGCGATGCCGGGTTGCTCGCGAAGGTTCACGAAGAACTGCAAGTGCCAGCCCAGATGTCTGATGCGCTCGGCGATGCGCGGCGCGTCCTCGATCTTCAGCCCCGGCGTCGCGGAAGCGGTGTTGATGCGGATGCCGCGAAAGCCGATCGCGTGCAGGCGCTCCAGCTCGCGGTCGGTGATGTCGGCCCCGACCACAGCGACGCCCCGCAGCGGGAATTCGCCGCTCTGGAGCGCTTCCTCGATCGCGATGTTGTCGGTGCCGTACACGCTCGGCTGGACCAGCACCGCGCGCTCGCATCCGAGGGTGCGCAGCATCCGCACGTAATCGGACAGCGAGCACACCGGCGGCACGAAATGGGTCTTCGGCAGCAGGGGATAGCGGTCCTGCGGCCCGAAGATGTGCGCGTGGCAATCGGTCGCGCCGCGCGGGAAAGCGACTCGCGGCCGCTTCGTCTCCGCGATCGGGTTGCGCATGTCAGGCGGCCGACCGGCGGCGTCAGTCACCTGCCGTGGCCCTATTCGCTGGGCGCATCGGCTTTCTGTCGCGCTTCCACCGTCTGCGCTTCGATTTCGTAGGCTTCGGTGAGATCGATCAGGTCCTCGACCTGCTGGCGAGACGCGACGAACTCCTGGCTCCTCATGCCGGTGTAGCTTCCGGTCTCGCGCAACTCGGTGAGCACGCCCTTGAGGTAATGGAAAGCGCTGCAGAGCACGACCTGCGCCTCGATGCAGCCGACGTAGCCCATTTGCTCGAGCTCCTGGCGCGTGAAGATCGGGCGGCCGTCGCGGTTGCCGCGGCTTTGCACGTATACGAGCGGCAGGCGGCAGACCTTCGGCGCTTTCTCGGCGTCGTCGGGATTGCGCGGAAAGAGCAGACCGAGATCGGCGCCGACATCAGCGGCCTTGTTCAGCCGCATGCTCGCCTCTTCGAGTCCGAGCGCGCGGCACGTGTCGGTGCGCGCGATGACCACGAAATCGGGGTCGCTGCGGTCCCGCTGCTGGCACGAAAACTTGATCTTCTCGACGAACTCTTCGGCCGGAATGCCGTGCACCACGTACTTGTGATAATGCGCGCGCTTCGGATAGAGCTGATCCTCGATGTGCACGCCCGCGATACCGTTGCGGATGAACTCGCGCACCGTGCGCATCGTGTGCAGCGGCTCACCGAATCCAGCGCCGGCGTCGGCAATCACCGGGATATCGAGACTTTGCGCGATATCGCCGGCGAGCCGCACCTGCTCGGTCATGGTCAGCAGCGGCTCGGTCACGGCCATCGAGCCGCCGGTGACATAACCCCCGACATAAGCGGCTTCGTAGCCGATCGACTGCACCAGCCGTCCGCCGAGCGCGTCGTAAACGGAAGGCATGTGCAAAAATGTTTTCTGGCGCAGCAGCTCGCGCAACCGGGTGGTCTGACGTTGTTCCATGCGGGTTCTCTCGGTGAGGGAAAGGGAAGGGAAGGAAACGAAAGCAAAACTGAACGGGCCGGATCAGGCCCGGGGATTATATCGTGGCGACGGCGCTGGCTCTGCCGCGGCGCCCGGTGCAGACGGCGCGCGGCGGCGATACCTCGTCCTACGCCATCCAGTGCTCGGCTTCGAGCGCCCGCAGCAGAAGCTTTTTGATCTGAGGGCTCTCAGAGGATCCGGTCGAACCACAGGAGCGACAGCATCGCGGAGACGATGGCCAGCAACGCGGCCAGTGCGGAAAAGAGCGCCGTGATTTCGGTTTCCTTCTTCTCCAGAACAAAGCGTGAATTCAGGGCGCGGTAGACTTTCTTGAGGTCGACCGCGTTGCCGGCGTAGAAATACTGGCCGAAGGTGATGTTCGCGACGTTCTTGAGCGTGTCTTCGTCGAGACGCACCCGCATGCGCCAGCCTTCGAAACCCATGACTTCGCCGTCCGGTGTCCCGATGCCGACGGTGTACACGCGCACCCCGCGCTCGGCGGCGACGCGCGCCGCCTCCACCGGGTCGGGCCCGGTGGTGCGCTGACCGTCAGTGAGCAGGATGATCGCCGCCGAAGTGAACGAACCCGGCGGCACGGGCGTGAACGCCGGTTTCTCAGTGCCCGCGAGCGGGTCGAGCGCCGTAGCGGCAGGCCTGCGCCGCGTCTCCTTCCCGCCCGTGACCGACTCGATCGTGATGCCCTGATCCGGAAAAATCGCGCCCAGCGAAATGATGATGCCGCTGCCGATTGCCGTGCCCCGCTGGAGCTGGAGCCGGTCGATCGCAACGAGGATGTCTTCGCGATTCTGCGTGGGATGCTGAACGACGAGCGCGGTGGCGGCGAAAGCCACCACGCCGATGCGGGTGCTGCGCGGTTGCTCGTCGACGAAAGTACGTGCAGCGGCCTGCGCTGCAACAAGCCGGTTGGGTTCGACATCCGTCGCGCGCATGCTGCCCGAGACGTCCATCGCGAGGATGACGGTCTCCTGCTGCGAAGGCAGGCTGACGACGGCCGCCGGGCGCGCGATCGCAAGCAGCATGGCCACGAGCGCGAGCAGGAACAGCACCGGCGGCACGTGCCGGCGATACGCCGGCCGCGCCGCCATGGCCTCTTTGAGCATGCGCAGGCTCGCGTACTTCGCAACCGCGGCTTTCTTGCGCGACAGCGCGTAAACATAGGCCACGACCGCCAAAGGCACCGCGAGCAGCAGCCACAGCAGCTGGGGCCAGAGAAAAGTCATCACGTCCTGGCCAGGTGCTGGGGCAAGCCGCCGCCCGCCGCAAGCCGGCTGCGGCGCTTGCGCAGGTCGGTGAAACGCATCAGCGAGTCCACCAGATCGTCCTCGGTCGAAAGCTCGAGTGCGTCGACGCCGGCATCCCGGAACGCCGTGCGCAAAGCCGCCTCGCGGCGCGCCGCGGCCGCGGCGAAGCGGGTGCGGAAACCGCGATCGTGCGTATCGACGAAAAGCTGCTCGCCCGTTTCCGCATCCTGCACGACCAGCATGCCGATGTCCGGCAGCGCCATCTCGAGCGGATCGTACAGGCGCACCGCGATCACTTCGTGCCGCTGGGCAATTCGGGCCAGCGGCTGCGCCCAGCCGGGCGTGCTGATGAAATCGGACACCACGAAGACCAGCGAGCGCCTGGGCATCACCTGGAAAGCGTTACGCATGAACTCGTTGAGGTCAGTCTCACCCGAGCGCTCGCGGGAGGACCGCTCGAGCATGCGGTGCAGGATGTGCAGGACCTGGCGGCGTCCGCTGCGCGCGGGAATGACCGCGTCGACCGAATCCCCGTAGAGCACCGCGCCGACTCGATTGCCGTGACGTGTCAGCAGCCTCGCGAGCACCGCAACGAAATCGGCTGAGACCGAGCGCTTTCTGACGTGTTGCGATCCGAAATCCAGCGACGCACTCAGATCGAGCAGAAACCAGGCCGTCACTTCTCGATCCTCGTAATACTCGCGCACATACGGCGTCTGCAGACGCGCGGTCACGTTCCAGTCGATGTGCCGAACGTCGTCGTTGTACTGGTATTCGCGCAGATCGGCGAGATCGAGGCCGAAGCCCCGAAACAGGGTGCGATAGTCGCCGTGCAACAGCCCGTCCAGACGGCGGATGACCGTCCATTCGAGCCGGCGCAGAACGTGCTCGGTATCAGTGACGGGTGGCATCAGGCCCAGTGGTCGTGTGGTCGTGTACTCGTGAGGGGCAGCCCAGCGTCGCTGCCTGTAATGCAACTTTTCCATCCTCGGTGACAATCCGCTCAAGTCCGGGCGGCGACTTTGACATGGGTGTCGAGCGGTTTATCAGGGGCCGGGATCTGCGCCATGATGCGGCGGATGAGCTCGTCGGCGGTCAACGACTCGGCGAGTGCTTCGTAAGTGAGCACGAGCCGGTGTCTGAGCACGTCCGGCATCATGTCGGTCACGTCTTCGGGCAGCACGTATTCGCGCCCGCGCAGATACGCGAGCGCGCGCGCGCCTTCGATGAGATGGATAGACGCACGCGGGCTGGCGCCGTACGAGAGGTACTTCTGCATGTCCTTGATCCCATACTTCTCCGGATCGCGGGTCGCTGCAACCATGCGCACTGCATACTGGATCAGTGAAGGGTCGACGTATCCGTTGCGGCACTCGTTCTGCAATGCGAGCAGATGATCGGTCGTCGCGACCGAAGAGACCGCCTTGGCGAGTCCCGTGACGCGCTCGACGATGACGAATTCTTCCTCTTCGGTGGGATAGCCCACCAGCACTTTCATCATGAAGCGATCGACTTGCGCTTCAGGCAGCGGATATGTGCCTTCGGTCTCGATGGGGTTCTGCGTCGCCATCACCAGGAAAGGCTCCGGCACCCGGTGCGTCTCGCCCGCAATCGTCACCTGGCGCTCCTGCATCACTTCGAGGAGCGCGCTCTGCACCTTGGCCGGTGCGCGGTTGATTTCGTCGGCCAGCAGCAGATTGGTGAACACCGGCCCGAGAGACGTGCTGAATTCGCCCGTCTTCTGGTTGTAGACGCGGGTCCCGACCAGATCCGCAGGCACCAGGTCGGGCGTGAACTGAATGCGTTTGAAAGTACCGCGGACGGTTCTGGCCAGCGTCTTCACGGTCAGCGTTTTAGCAAGCCCGGGAACGCCTTCGACGAGCAGGTGGCCTTGCGCGAGAATCGCGACCAGCACGCGTTCGAGAAAGTGATCCTGGCCGACCACGATCTTCTTGACCTCGTAGAGCACGCGCTCCATGAGGGTCGCGATCTCTTCGCGGGTGAGCTCGGTATTGTCCATGGGCTTTGCTGCCTCGTTGATGTTGCTCGTGATTCGTAACACACGAACCTGCCGGGGTACCCGCGCGGCGGAACGCCCCCCACCGCGATGCCGTGATTCCCTTTCGGATTTTTCTAAATAGAGGCCGCTAAAACGGGGAAACGCCTGCGGCGGAGGCGGCATTCTCGATCGGAACGGCGAAACCGATGCCGATGAATACGGCTTGCTTGGCCGGATTCAGTATTCCTGTCACGATGCCGATCACCTCGCCATCGTTGGTGAACAACGGGCCGCCCGAGTTGCCGGGGTTGGCCGCAGCATCGAACTGAATGAGGTTGGTGAGCAGGCGCTTGCCTTGCGGTGAATGGTATTCACGCCGCAGTCCCGAGATGACGCCCGAGGTGACCGAGGGGCCGATCCCGAAAGGAAACCCGACCGCAACGACTTCGTCGCCCAGACGCAAATCGGCAGTCGAGCGCAGTGTGGCGGGGACGAGATCGTCCGGAACGACGACGGCCTTGATGACGGCCAGATCGTGCTCCGGGCGTGTCCCGACGAGTGTCGCCGCGGATTCCATGCCGTCGGCGAACACGACCCCCAGGCGCTTCGCCCCCGCGACGACGTGCAGATTGGTCAGGATAGTGCCGTTGTCGAGTATGACCACGCCGGTGCCCACGCTGTGCTCGGTGTCCTTGTCCGGCTCGTTTTCCGCGCCGAGTCCGCGCACGCGCACCACGGAACCCCGAATGACGTCATAGGCCTGGGCGGCCCGTGAAGGCAGCGGTTTCGTTTCCAGGGTGCGAAGAACGGCGGCGTCGATGTCTTTTTGCGTGAGCGCACGCGGCGGTGACTGCATCGCGCCGTGGGTGTAGACCAGTGCCAGGGTAAGCAGCGCCCCCGCGACGACGGCGAGTGCACGCGGGTAGCGCCGCAGGAAACCCCTGAGCCTGCCCGGCCTGGCGACGGCGAGCGGCGCAGATTCGGCTGCACCAGCCGGCGCGGCCTGCTTCTCGGGCTCGGGCGCGCGGGGCCGGCTGGATGTGCTGTAAAGAGAGACTCTTTTCATGGGCGTCCCGTCCGGCAGGGAACACGCGGGAACCACGGAAGAAACCGGTGTAATGCAACATCCCGGCCACTACCGCCCCGGTCCGCGGACCGAGCTCTCGCGAGCTGAAAGCTTACTACGGCTCAGTCACTTGCGGGAACGCCCGCCGCCGGACGGTCAGCCACTGCATGACACTGCACGACACTGCACGAGGCAGGTGCGCCGGAGAGGGGCATCGACGTGCGGACCGGGGCTTCGCGTCGACGCCTTCGAGCGCGCATCAACGTCACCGGCTGCTGCAGCGACACGACGCCTGGGTCGCGCACATCTCCACTGCGATCTGCCCCGGCGCGCAGGTCGCGGTTTCCCCGGGCGGGCAGGCGATTGCACACGAGCTGCAGCGCCCCACCGGTGGCGCCTTGCACGATGCACCCGTCTCGACCTTCGGTTTCTTGTTCGCAGAACCGTGCCGCTTGCGGATCTGCTCTTCAGCGCTCACCGGGCCGCTCATCAACAGCACGGCCACACACGTCATCATCAGGGATTTGATCATTGCATCCTCCCGATAACACGCTCCCGCGTCAAACCTGTCGGTCGCTGTCGTTCGCTGTCGTTCGCTGTCGTTCGAACTGCGCCGCGCCGGCTGTCGGTCCTACTGTTTAAGCATGTTACGCGCGATCACGAGCTGCTGGATCTGGCTCGTGCCTTCATACAGCCTGAACAGCCGTACGTCGCGATAGAAACGCTCCACCGCATAGTCCTGCATGTACCCTGCGCCGCCGTGGATCTGCACCGCGCGGTCCGCCACGCGGCCGACCATTTCGGACGCATAGAGTTTGCAGCATGCCGCTTCCATGGTGACCGCCTCGCCGGCGTCGCGCCTGCGCGCGGCGTCGAGCGTCATGCTGCGCGCCGCGTAAAGCTCGGTCTGGCTGTCGGCAAGCATCGCCTGCACGAGTTGAAACTCGCCGATCGCCTTGTCGAATTGCCTGCGCTCGCGCGCATAGTTGAGCGCTTCTTCCAGAATGCGCGTGGCCGCGCCGACGCATACCGAAGCGATGATCACACGCGCCTTGTCGAACACTTTCATCGCGGCCTTGAAACCCATGCCTTCGACGCCGCCGATCAGG
>JBKJKJ010000058.1:0-15763 GCA_046597455.1 Burkholderiales bacterium | reverse complement strand
TCGATCGACAGCGCGGCCGCGCGCTATCTCGTCATCCACGAATTCGCACATGTCGTCGGCGGCCTCGCCGATGAATACTACATACCTTCCGGCTCGGGACCCGTTTACGCGGGCAATATCGAGCCGTGGAATCCCAACGTCACCCCCGCTGCCCGCCATGCCAAGTGGAGCTCGGCCGAAATGCGCCCCGCCGCGTGGAACAAGGCGGAGTACGACCGGTATTTCAAGGGTTACGTCAATCGCTACACGGCATTGCGCAACGCGCACGTCGACGAGGCTGTCGTCGAGACATTCATGAACGCTGAAAGCAAGCGCCAGGCGACCCTCCTTGCCCGAAACGCTGACCCACTTCGGGTCGGACTTTTCGAAGGCGCGAATGGATACGCCCGAGGTGTCTTCCGTGCCCAGGTCGACTGCATCATGTTTTCGCTGCAGACCGATTATTTCTGCAGCGCCTGTGCAGGGGCGCTCGATGCCGCCCTCGACGCCCTGACGCGTCCGCGGTCGAGGTGAGCCTGCCGAACGTGGCAATATTGCGGAAAAACGAATTCCCGGGTACGTGATTTGCGGTAACGCGCTTCAGACCGACGGAGAGATCCCCATGCGTATCGGCGACGAACGCGAAAGCGACAATGTAGAAGACATGCGCGGCGTCAGCGCGGGCGGCGGCGGATTCGGCATCGGCGGCCGCGGCCTGAGTGTCGGCGGCGTCATCATCGCGCTCGTTGCGTCCTACATCTTCGGGGTCGATCCCCGATACTTCCTCGGAATGATGGACGGGCCGCCGACGGCCTCACAGGCGCCGGTCACCGCGCCCGCCGGTCCGCGTGCGCCCCCCACGGACGAGAAAGGCATTTTCGTCTCACGCGTCCTCGCTTCGACCGAAGACACCTGGGGCGCAATATTCGCGGAAAGCGGCAGGCGCTACGGCCCGCCGAAGCTCGTGCTCTTCACCGGATCGTTCCCGACCGCGTGCGGCATGGGCCAGGCAGCGGCCGGACCTTTTTACTGTCCGGGAGACCGCAAGGTCTATATCGACCTGCGGTTCTACGAGCTGATGCGCAAGCGCTTCCACGCCTCCGGCGATTTCGCGCAGGCTTACGTCATCGCACATGAGGTGGGACACCACGTGCAGAACCTGCTCGGGCTCACGGCGCAGATGGACCAGCGGCGGGGGCGCGTCTCCGAGCAGGCGTACAACGCGCTGTCGGTGCGCCTGGAGCTCCAGGCCGACTGTTTCGCGGGGGTGTGGGCCAACCGGACCGACCGCTCCAAACACTTTCTCGAGCCCGGGGACGTCGAGCAAGCCATCACGGCGGCAACCGCCATCGGCGACGATGCGCTGCAGAAACAGTCGCAGGGCTACGCCGTGCCCGATTCGTTCACGCATGGCACCTCTGCGCAACGCGTGCGCTGGCTGCGGCGCGGGCTGGAAACCGGCGACGTCAATTCGTGCGATACCTTCAAGGCTCAGCAGCTGTAGATTCTCCACGGCCTGCGCCTCAACCGGGGTTATGGTAGTTTCGGTAGTTTCAGGTCTCCGACAGCCACTGCCGGGGTACCGAAGCCCGGGGAGAATCGCCATGACCATCACGTTCACGAAACTCGGCAACTGCTTCGCCGCCGAGGTCAGCGCCATCGACCTGCGCGAAGTCCACGATCGTCCGACCCTGGACGCGATTCGCGACGGCATGGATGAGTTCGGCGTGCTCGTGTTCCACGACCAGCGGTTCACGGATCAGGAGCAGCTTGCGTTCGCCAAGCGCTGGGACGGCACGCTGCACACCAAAACCGGCGTCTCGGCGCTCATGAAAAACCGGCTCGGCGACGAGCCGATCGGCGACATCTCGAACGTCGGCGCGGATGGCAGGATACTCAGCCCCGACGACCGCAAACGCATGTATTCGCTCGCCAACCGGCTGTGGCACACCGATGCCTCGTTCCAGGATCCGCCGGGGCGCTATTCGACGCTTTCCGCCCGCGTCATCCCGGAGGTCAACTCGGACACCGAGTTCGCCGACATGCGCACCGCATACGACGCCCTCGATGACACGATGAAGCAGCGCCTCGAAGGCCTGCACGTGCACCATTCGATCGCCCACTCGCGCCAGATGCTCGGATTCGAATTTTCCGCCGACGAGCAGGACCGGCTCAAAGGCGCCGTGCACTCGCTCGTGCGCACCAACCCGCGCACCGGGCGCCGCTCGCTTTACCTTGCTTCGCACGCGACGCGCATCGTCGAATGGCCGGTCGCCGAAGGGCGGCTGATGCTGCTGGACCTCATGAACCACGCGACCCAGCCGCAGTTCGTCTACCGCCACGCGTGGCGGACCGGGGACTTCGTGATCTGGGACAACCTTGCCACCATGCATCGCGCGACAGATTTCGACGATTCGAAATACAAGCGTGAGCTGCGCCGCGTGACGACGCTGGACGTCGACCTGCCGGCGACGGCATAACGAGAACAGGGCTCACGACGAGCCCTGTGTGCAGCACTACTAGCCTACCCGCGCGCCGGACTTCAGGCAGGCTCGACCAACACGCTTTTTTCGCTCTCCAGGACTTTGCGAACCGCCGGCCGCTGCAGCATGCGGTCTTTCCACGCCGTGTAGGCCGCGAGCTCCTGCATCGGCAGCTCGGCGCGCACACCCCACGCGTAGAACACCAGCGCATACGGATCCACGACCGTGTACTGGTCGCCCATGATCCATTGCTTGCCCTGAAGCATCGCATCGACTTCCTTCAGGATCGCGAAGAACGATTTCTTGCCCATCTCTTTTACCGAAGCCTGGGCCGCCTCGCCCTCGGCATAACGCTCGGGCCGCAGATGGTGCGTGTAGCACGGGTGCACCATGTTGGATAACCACGCCATGTTCGAGATGCAGCGCGCTTCTTCCACCGGGTCGGCGGGCAGCAGTTTCTTCTCGGGGAAACGCCGCGCGAGATAGGTCAGGATTGCGGTGTTCTCTGTGAGCACCTTGCCGTCGATATCGAGCGCCGGCACCTTGCCGCGCGGATTGATCTTGAGGTAGGTCTCGGTCTTGTGCTCGCCTTTGCCGAGCATCGTCGGCTTCTCCTGGTACGGCGCGCCGCACTCCTCGAGGCCGATGTGCGAAGCCATGGAACATGCGCCGGGGCTGAAATAAAGGGTAAGCATGCAGTACTCCTGGTCGTTTGGTGATGCGGCTTGTTAGCCGCATGCGCTCGAAGCGGTGCGGCGGGGTGTTCGATGGCGAGGAGGCTAAGGTTTGACGGCGCCCGCTGGTGCCTTCGCGGGCGCGGGGTCGGGCGGCGGCCACACCAGAGCATCTTTGCCAGCAGGCGGCGCGCCGTCGTAGATCAGGTAGCGGCGGCGCTCGAGATAGGCGTCGCGCACGAATTGATACGGATCAAGCGTCGTCTCGAGTACGCCTGCGGTGCCGAGCGCGTCGGCTCGGCGCTGAATGAGGCGCGTGGCGGACGCCGGATAGCGCGCGCTCGACGGGTCGATGAACGTCACAGGATCGGTGAGGTAGTCGATCGTGAAGCCCGCCGCGTCGCGTCCGGAGCTGGGACCGAAGATGGGCAGCATGATATACGGGCCGCTCTGCACGCCCCACCACCCGAGGGTCTGACCGAAATCCTCGTTGTGCTTTTCGATGCCGGCTTCAGTCGCGATGTCGAAAAGGCCGAGCACGCCCAGGGTGCTGTTGATGGCGATGCGGCCGAAATCGCTGTACGCCGTCGTGAACTTGCCCTGCAACGTATTGTTGAGCACGTTGCGCACGTCACCGATATTGGAAAAGACGTTGCCCACGCTGGTGCGCACGAACTGCGGTATCACGGCGCGGTAGGCCCGCGCGGTCGGCCTCACGATGGACCGGTCGAGCCGGTCGTTGAACCGATAAATCCCGCGGTTGAACGACTCGTAAGGATCGCGCGGATCGCGGGGGCCCGGGGGGAGGGTCGCGCATCCGCCGAGCACGCCGGCGAGAATCAGGAATGCGGCGACGCGCAGCGCACGGGATCGGGGATAGGTTGACAATCGACGCACTCGGACGTGACAGGATAATGCAGAAGCGAAGGACTACAGGCTCTCACATCCGGCCGGACAGGTCCATCACTCGTTTCCAATCGCGGGTGTGTCGGCCGCGCCCGGAAAATGAGCTCGGCGTCGTGCATCGTCAGCTGAAAAGTTCCAGCATGTCCCCGGCACGACGCGGCGGGGGCGGCGCTGGAGCTGCCCCGGCCTTGCTCAGCGCGCCCACCCGCACGCCCAGCAGGCGGATGCGCCGGTCGAGCGGAACGCGCTTGAGGCATGCGCCTGCGGTGCGGCGTATCGTCGCGGCGTCGGCTGTGGGCTCGGCCAGGGTGCAGTCGCGCGTGACCGTCCTGAAATTATCGAAGCGCAGCTTCAGCCCGATCGTCTTGCCGACATAACCTTTACGCTCGAGATCGTCGGCGACGCGGGCACACAGGTCGGTGCAAATGCCCGACAGCCGCTCGCGATCGCGCACCGCGTGCAAGTCGTTTTCGAAAGTCGTCTCGCGGCTGATCGACTTGGGCTCGCTGTACGTCACGACCTCCCGGTCATCGCGTCCGTGCGCCGCCTCGTGCATCCATGCGCCGAAACTTTTTCCGAAATGCGCCAGCAGCAACTGCGGGTCGGCGTGTGCGAGCTCGCCGATGGTGAGTATGCCGAGCGTCTCGAGCTTCGCGCCGGCTTTCGGTCCGATGCCGTTCACCTTGCGCGCCGGCATGGGCCAGATTCGGGCGGAGATATCGGCCGCGGACAACACGGTGACGCCGCCCGGCTTCTCCAGATCGGAGGCGATCTTGGACAAGAGCTTGTTGGGCGTCACGCCGATGGAGCACGACAGGCCGGTCGCCTCCCTGACGGCGCGCTGCAGGGTCACCGCGACTTCGCGCGCGCTCGACCAGCCGTCCACGCCGTCGCGCACCCCCTGCTCCACCAGAGCGGTCAGATCGATGTAGATCTCGTCGATGCCGCGATCCTCGACGTGAGGGGCGATCGCACGCACCGCGTCCTTGAACATTCGCGAATACCGTCGATACTCGTCGAAATCCGCGGGCAGCACCAGCGCATCGGGCGCGAGCTTCGCCGCTTTCATCAGCCCCATGCCCGAGTTGACGCCGAACGCGCGCGCTTCGTAGGTGGCGGTCGTGATCACACCGCGCCCCGTATAGTCGCGCAACGTCGGAATCGCGCCGGATGCGGAAAGCTCATCGACGATACGGCGGCGGCCGCCGATCACGACCGGCCGGCCGCGCAAATGGGGATAGCGCAGAAGCTCGACGGACGCGTAAAACGCATCCATGTCCAGATGGGCTATGAAGCGGTTCATTTCAAAACATCAGACTGCACAAACAATCACCCTGTCACTCGCGAAGTCAGAAGTTTACGCGAGCCCGGGTGACTGGGCTCGGCATGACCCGCGCCGTAGCTGAGGCTCATGACCGGAGCGGCACGATTTCGCCACGCTCAATCCCGCCTCAATCCACCTTGATCCCCGCACTACGGATCACCTTGCCCCACTTTTCGACTTCAACTTTGATCTGCGCCGCGAACTGTTCGGGTGTGCTCGCGATGATGTCGAAACCCTGCGAGGCGATGCGTTCCCGGATGTCCGGCTGCGCGAGGATGCGCTGCACTTCCTGGCTGATCTTGTCGACCGTCGCTTTGGGCGTGCCGGCAGGCACCAGCAAGCCTGCCAGCGTGTCGGACTGCTGACCGGGGAATCCGGCCTCAAGCATCGTCTGCACGTCGGGCAGTGCGCTCGAACGTTTCTCCGAGGTGACTGCGAGCCCGCGCAACCGGCCCGCCTGGATGTGCGGCACGACCGGCGGCATCACGGTGCAGGCTACGGGCACCTGATTGCCCGCCACGGCCGCAACCGCGGGGCCAGCGCCGCTGTAAGGCACGCGAACGATGTCGAGCTTGGTCGTGAGCTTGAGCAGCTCGACTGCGAGGTCGGGTGTCGTGCCGATGCCGGGCGTGCCGATGTTGATTTTCCCGTTCTTGCGGATCATCGCGATCAGCTCCTGCATCGATTTGACGGGGGTCGACGCGTGCGCCGTAAAGATATTGGGGGCAGCCGCCACATTGGTGATCGGGATGAAGCTTTTGAACGGGTCGTAAGGGGCTTTCGAATACAGCGTTGGATTAACGACGTAGCTCGAGCTCACCGCGATGATGGTGTAGCCGTCGGGATTGGCCTGCGCGGCCAGCCCCATGCCGATATTCCCGCCCGCCCCCGCGCGATTGTCCACGACCACCTGCTGGCCCCACGCCTCGGTCAGCTTTAGACCGACGAGGCGCGCAATGACATCGGTCGTGCCGCCCGGCGCGAAAGGCACGATGATGCGGATCGGACGCGAAGGATACGGCGGTTCAGCCGCAACACACGGCAACGCGAAAACACAGCACAGCGCAAGCGCCCATCCGGTGTGACGACCCATCGCTTCATCCTCCGTTGTCGGTATCCCCGTCTCGCGACGCCATGCTGCGTCATCGGCGGTCCATCACCGCATCACTTCATCGCTTTGCAATGCCGCTCAATCGACCTTCACGCCCGCCCGCTTGACGACATCGGCCCAGCGCGCAGCTTCCTTCCTGATGTGATCCCGGAACTGTTCCGGCGTGCCGCCGACCACGATCAAGCCGAGCTCGGGAAGCTTGTCGCTTACGGCGGGCGCTGCGAGCGCCTTGTTCACTGAGGCGTTGAGGCGCTCGATGATGGCTTTCGGAACCCCGGCAGGCACCACGACCCCTGCCCATGCGCTCACGTCGAAACCGGGCAGCCCCGCTTCTGCGATCGTCGGCAGCTCGGAAAACGCCGGCACGCGCTTGGCGCTCGTCACGCCGAGCCCGCGCACCCTGCCTGATTTCACGTGCGGCCCGATCGAGTTGATATTGTCGGCCATCAACTGCACGCGCCCCGCGGTGAGATCGGTGATCGCGGTCACCGCGGCCGTGTACGGCACGTGAGTCATCTGCGTGCCGGTCATGAGCTTGAACAGTTCCATGCCGACATGAATGCTCGATCCGTTGCCGGTGGATGCGAAGAGCAGCGTTCCCGGATTTTTCTTCGCGTGATCGATCAGCTCCTGCACCGATTTGACGGGGAGCGACAGCGTCACCGCGAGCAGGTTGGGCGTGCCGTACATATGGACGACCGGCTGGAAATCCCGCTCCAGGTCGTACGGCAGCCTGGGCAGCACACTGCGATTGATTCCGAACGTGTTGATGTTGCCGTGACCGATGGTGTAGCCGTCGGGCGTCGAGCGGGCGATCGCTTCGGTGCCGATGACGCCGCTGCCGCCCGGCCGGTTGTCGACCACGACCTGGGTGCCGAGCTGCCGTCCGAGCTCGGCCATCACGATGCGCGCGGCCACGTCGGGTCCGCCACCCGCAGCGCTCGGCAGGAGATAACGCAGCGGCCGCTCGGGATACGCGGCGGTCGCACTCGCCGCAATCGCGTAGGCCGCGATCAGCGCGACCGCCCGACCGGACCCGACTGTCCTCCAGCATGTCCGCCATAGCGCAGCCATCAGCCTCTCCTCGCATCGAATCCGGGGGAATCGTGTACGCCGTCGTCCGGTGTGCGGACGTGTCGAGTATTGCCGCGTGCAGGTCGCAATCTAACTGATCGGTCGGCCCATCGCAACGAAGCGCCTTCGGGCTCGGAAATGCGGCTCATTGGTTTAGAATTTGTCGCTACACCTTTCGAACACCGGGCCATCGTGACATCCCCATCAGACCGTCCCCTGCTTTTCACGCCTATCCGGTTGCGCGGGCTAACCGCACGCAACCGCGTCGTCGTCTCGCCCATGTGTCAATACGCTTCCGACAACGGCGGCCCCACCGACTTTCATCTCGTGCACCTGGGCAAGTTTGCCATGGGCGGCGCCGGAATCGTGTTCTGCGAAGAGACGTCAGTCGAGGCTCGCGGGCGCAAGTCCCATCACTGCGCGGGCATTTACGCCGACGCGCACATCCAGCAGTACCAGCGTATCAACGATTTCCTGCGCAGCCAGGGCGCGATCCCCGCGATACAGATCGGACATTCCGGCCGCAAGGGTTCGGGGAGCCCGCCGTGGCAAGGCTATCGCCCGCTGACCGAAGACGACGCCCGGCACGGCAATCCGCCGTGGACGCCGGTCTCTTCGAGCGCGCTTGCTGCAAGTGAGACCGCGCCGGTTCCGCACGCGCTGGGGCTGGATGAAGTGCGCGAGGTGGTCGGGCACTGGCGCGAGGCTGCACGGCGCGCGCTCGACGCGGGCTACGACATCATCGAAGTCCACGCGGCGCACGGCTATCTCATCCATCAGTTTCTCTCGCCGCTCGCGAACCAGCGAACCGACGCCTACGGCGGGGACCTGGAGGGGCGCATGCGCCTGTGCCTCGAGGTGGTCGAAGCCGTCCGCGCCGTGTGGCCGCAGGACCGCCCGGTATTCCTGCGCGTCTCAGCGGTCGACGGCCTCAACAGCCGCTGGAGTGTGGAGGACACGGTGGCGCTGGTGCGTGCCGCCGGGGAACGCGGCATCGACGTGGTGACCACGTCATCGGGCGGCATCCACGGACCAGGCACGGCCACGCTCGTGCCGCGAGCAGCCGGCTATCACGTGCCTTATGCGCAGCGCGTGCGCCGGGAGACCGGGATCATGACGATCGCGGTGGGACTCATCACCGAGGCGCCCCATGCCGAGCAGATCCTGCGCGACGGACACGCCGACATGATCGCGCTCGCGCGCGAGCTCCTTTGGAACCCGAACTGGCCTGCCCATGCGGCGCGCGAGCTCGGCGCCCCGGACTATCTGGGATTGCTGCCGCACGCTTACGCGTGGTGGCTCCAACGCCGCGACGAGATTCGCGACCTGACCAAAGGTCCTACTGCGCTTTGATTCCCGCATCGCGAACGACCTTGCCCCAGCGAGCGAGATCGGCCTCGATGAGCGCTCGAAACTCCGCGGGCGTGGTGATCGCGGGATCGAGCATGAGCACCCGGTAGCGCTCCACGATCGAAGGATCGTTCGCCGCGCGCGCGAGCTCGTCGTGCAGTTTCGAGATGACCGCTTTCGGCAGCCCCGCCGGACCGAGGACCCCGAACCAGTGGTGCAGCACCATGTTGCGGACGCCGCTTTCCTCGAACGTCGGCACGTCGGGATATGCAGGCTGGCGCTTTGCCGTGGTGACGCCGATCGCGCGCAGCCGGCCCGACTGCACGAACGAAATCGCAGCCGGCATCGAAGTAAAGACCGCGTTCATTTCACCGCCGACCGTGGCGGTCACCGCCGGACCGGCGCCCTTGTAGGGCACGTGTGTGAGGTCGATTCCTGCGCCGCGCATCAGCAATTCCGCCATCAGATGCGTTCCGCTCCCGTTGCCCGCGGAGCCGATGCGAAGGTTTCCGGGTTTCGTTTTCGCCAGCGCTACGAGCTCGCCGATCGTTTTCGCCGGGACCGCGGGATTGACGAACAACCATTGCGGGGCGCGCGCAACGAGCGTGATCGGCTCGAAATCGCGCACCGGGTCGTACGGCACTTTGCCATACACCGCGGGATTGATCGTGTGCGGCATGTCCTGCAGCAGGATCGTGTAACCGTCAGCCGTCGACTTCGCGAGCAGCTCGGTCCCGATCACGCCGCCTGCCCCCGGGCGGTTGTCGACGACAAGCGTCTGGCCCATGGTCTCGGTCAGCCGTTGCGCGTAAAGACGCGCGATGATGTCGGAGCTGCCGCCCGGCGCGTACGGCACGATGAGACGGACGGGCCTGACCGGGTAGGCGGTCCCGGGATTGGGCGTGGCCGCGAGCCCGATCGCGGGGTTCAGCAGCACCATGAGCAAAGCAAACGATTTACCAGTGAGCATCGTGATCCTCGGTTCGAATGGGCCTATGCTACGATCGTCGCGCATCGTCGCCACTGCCCAGGAGTATGCACAGCATGTCTGCCAACGAAAAGCTCCTCACCCAGTCCGCAGTCGAGCTGCGCCGCCGCATTGGCTCGAAGGAAATCTCACCGGTCGAGCTGCTCGAAGCGTGCATCGAACGCATCGAGCGCATCAACCCGGCAGTCAACGCCGTCACCGCGGTGTGTTACGACCGCGCGCGCGACGAAGCGAAAGCGGCGGAAAAGGCGGTGCTGCGCGGGGACCCGCTCGGCCTGCTTCACGGTCTGCCGACCGGCATCAAGGATCTCGACGAGACCGGCGGTCTGCTCACGACCTACGGTTCACCGCTTTACCGCGATTTCATTCCCGAGCGCGACAACGCGATGGTCGCCCGCGTCAGGGCCGCAGGCGCCGTCGTCGTGGGCAAGACCAACGTTCCGGAATTCGGTGCGGGCGCCAACAGCCGCAACTTTGTGTGGGGTGCCACGGGCAATCCTTTCGATCCGATGCTCAATGCCGGCGGGTCTTCGGGCGGATCGGCGGTCGCACTCGCCACCGACATGCTGCCGGTGTGCACCGGCTCCGACACCGGCGGTTCGCTGCGCATCCCGGCTTCGATCTGTGGCGTGGTCGGTTTCCGCCCCTCGCCGGGCCTCGTGCCGGTCGAGCGGCGCGGCCTGGGTTGGACACCGATCTCGGTGGTGGGGCCCATGGGCCGCACCGGGGCGGACACGTGCCTGCTGATGGGCGCGCAGGCGGCAATGGACGACTGCGACCCGCTTTCGTATCCGGTGGATGGGCGCGAGTTTGCAATTCCGCAGCCGCGCGACCTGGGGTCGCTGCGCGTCGCGTATACCGAAGACTTCGGCATCTCGCCGGTGGACAAGACGATCCGCAAAGTGTTTCGCGAGAAGATCGCAGCGATGCGCCATCTCTTCAGATCGTGCGACGAAATCAAGCTCGATTGCTTCGCCGACGGCGACCGTTGCTTCGACGTCATCCGCGCGCAGAACTATGCCGCGCGCTACCGCGAAGCCTACGAGAAAGACCCTTCGTCGCTGGGGCCGAACGTGCGTGCGAATTACGAGATCGCCGCAGGGATGTCGCTCGCCGACGTGGCTTCGGCACATACCGAGCAGACGCGCATTTTCCGGCGTTTCCAGCACACCTTCCGCGACTACGATCTCGTGCTCGCGCCCACGACGCCGGTGTCACCGTTCCCGTGGTCGCAGCTCTATCTCACGGAGATGGACGGCAAGCCGCTGCGAAACTACTACCACTGGCTCTCGCTCACCTACATCGTCACGCTGGCGACGAACCCGGCGATATCGATCCCGTGCGGCGTCGATCACAACAGCATGCCTTTCGGGCTGCAGGCGGTCGGACCGTTTCGCGCGGACCGCGCCCTGCTTGGCGCGGCCCATGCAATGGAGCAGGCATTCGAAGCGATACCGGTGCTGCGCCGCCCGCTGCCTGACCTCGGCAAGCTTTCCAAAGCGACACCCGAGTTGCAATCGATCGTGACCCATCCGCCCAAAGCGGGGACGGCGACGGCGGCAAGCCCGGGGCGCTGACCGCGGGCGCCGCGCAGCCCTCACGAGATTTTCCGTCGAGCCATACTTCATCGGCCAGCCGGGCGCACCGCCTCTGCGCCCCGCGGCTCTCAGGACGACTCGGTCTGTAACGCGAACGAACGCTCCAGCCACTCGCCCATCAGCGTTTCTACGTGCTCCCGGCAGGCCGATTCGGAAAACGTATGATCCGCTTCAGGGATTTCCTTCTGCTCGACATTGGCTCGCGCGACCAGCGCATTCCATTGGGAATCCGCACGCGTCTGCTCTGCGAATTCCACCGCCACGAGATCCTGGCCGCTCAGTACGATCAGAACCGGCGAATCGAACGTCGCGAGCCCTGCCGCCATACGCGCCTGGAATGACGCCTCAGTCGTTGCGGACTCCGGCTGGCGGCCGGCCGCCGATACCGCCGCGCTCGCGAGCTTTCGAACCGCGCCGGCAATATCGATCCCGCCGCGGAACACTTTGAGCCAGAAGTCCCGCTCCATGATTCGCTGCATCGATTGCCTGATCTGCGCCTGCGCAAATTTCCCGTCCGACGAGATCCACGGGTTGAGAAGCATCATTCCGGCTACGCGCGCATCGCGTGTCGCGTGCCAGTAAAGCAGCGACGCGGAAGCCGCGTCGCACAATCCCCACAGCACCACGCGCTCGACCGACGGACACGCTGCACGGAAAGTGTCGATCGCGGCGGGGATATCAGGCCCGGCATCGAGAAAGGTCTGCACTTCACCGCCGCTGTCGCCCATGCCGCGGTAATCGAAGCGCATCGCAGGCACGCTGCGCCTCGCGATACTGCGCGCGAGGAGGACGAACTGCCGGTGACACCCGACGCGATACTGCGGACCGCCCACCACCACGAGCACGCCCAAAGGCGAATCGCCGCCCGGATCGGTGCAGATCCCGACGAGCGGCTGGCCGCGGCATTCGAAGGTAAACGCGCGCTCGACTGCCATCACCGCCCCCACCGCTGCGTCAGCGCGAGTGTCGATTCAACCAGCGCCGGGCAATCAGCCACTTCCAGGTTTTGCCAGAACGCCTCGCCCGGGACGCAGCGGCTTTCAACCTGTACGCCGGCTGCCTGCCAGCGCTCGATGCGTGCGCTCGAAGGCGGCGAGAGCGTGCCGCCGCTGCTGCGGACCTCCATCCAGGCCACAGGAGACGATGGCGGCGGGGTATCGAGCTCGGCCGCCTCGAGCCCGAGCGCCAGCGCAGGCGACAGCCGATAGCCCGCCACTTCCACCGCTTGCCCGTTGCCGAGCGTCGCCCGAAGATCCTGGGTGCTTTCCGCTTCGCCGCGCGCCTGACCCATGATGCCGCTCACGCTTCTCAAGCGCAGGAACTGCTGCAGGTACTGGCGGCCCGAGACGACCGGCTGCCAAAGCACGAGTCCGGCGACCTGCGCCCCCGTCTTCGCCACTTCTGCCGCGAGCAGACAGCCTGCGCGCAGGCCCCAAAGTACGGGCGGACAACCCGTGCGTGCGCGCAGCCACTCGGTGGCATGAACGATGTCAGCGATCCAACGCTGCCAGTCTGCTTCCGCGAAGTGACCCGCGCTGTCACCGCAGCCATAGAGGTCGGGTTGCAGGACGTTCCAGCCCGCCGCAGCAAACGCCCGGGACTGCAGTGCGACAACGCGTCGCGACTTGTTCATCTCTTCAGCGAACGCATGAACGAACACGATCGCGCGACTCGTTTTCGAAAGCGCGGGTTCGTGCAGCAGGCAGAACCGGCTTCCCTGCTCCGCGGGGAGGAAGAAGGCCTCGACGCGCACTGGAGCGGCCTAGGCTGCGACTTTCTGGGCGACGTAGTCGGCAAGACTGCCGACGGTCTCGAAGCTCGAGGCATCGAGATCGTCATCAGCAATCGAAATTCCGAACCGCTCTTCCAGCGTGGTGATCACGGCGACCATCCCCATCGAATCGAGCTCGGGAATGGCGCCCAGAAGCGGCGACTCGCGGTTCATCCGGACCCCGCGGTCACGCAAGCCGAGAACCTCATGCAGTACAGCTATTACCTCAAGCTCCTGTCTCAAGGTCCGTCTCCTCGTTTTTTTGTGACTTTCAAGCCGGCGCGAATTACGCGCCGCTGGAAGTTGGCTATTATCTAGGCGAAGGTTACGGGGACGCAATGCGTATCAAGAAACGTAATGCCCATGAATTTCACAGCTCTGTTGCACCATTTGCCCTATGCCTCAGCCGATCGCCTACCGGGGCGAATCGCGCTGACCGCCGGCGCCCAGTCGCTTTCCTATAGCGCGCTGGCACAGGGCATCGACGCTTTCGCCCGCGGCCTGCTGGCGCTCGGCACGCGTCGGGCCGCACGGGTGGGGGTATATCTCGACAAACGCGTGGAAACCGTGCTGGCGGCTTTCGGCGCGAGCGCGGCAGGTTGTGTCTTCGTGCCGCTTAATCCGCTGCTCAAACCCGAGCAGGTCGCCTACATCCTTCGCGATTGCAATGTGCAGGTTCTGGTGACGTCCAGGCCGCGGCTCGCGACGCTCTCCGAAGTCACGCCGACGTGCCCCGACCTCGAACACGTGGTGCTCGTCGGTGAACCCACGCAGCCGCCAGCGCAGCCAGGGCCGCTGCTGCATACCTGGGAAGCACTGTGTGATGCACCGCAAAGCCCGGGGCACCGGGTCATCGACACCGACATGGCGGCGATCCTGTACACCTCGGGAAGCACGGGTCGACCCAAAGGCGTGGTGTTGTCTCACCGCAACATGGTGAGCGGCGCGCAAAGCGTCGCGTCCTATCTCGGCAACGATACGCACGACACCCTGCTTGCGGCGCTGCCCCTGTCCTTCGACGCCGGGTTTTCGCAGCTCACGACGGCGTTCCATGCCGGCGCGCGAGTGGTGCTGCTCAACTACCTCCTCGCTCGCGACCTGCTCAATACGATGGATCGCGAGCGCGTCACGGGTCTCACGGGGGTGCCGCCGCTTTACATCCAGCTCTCGCAACTCGAATGGCCCGCGCAAGTCGTCGACAATCTGCGCTACTTCGCCAACACCGGTGGGCGCATGCCGCTCGAAACCCTGACCCGGCTGCGCAGGTCGCTCCCGAAATCCAGGCCTTACCTGATGTACGGGCTCACCGAAGCGTTTCGAGCAACGTACCTGGATCCCGATGAAGTCGATCGCCGTCCCGGGTCGATCGGCAAGGCGATACCCAATAGCGAGATCCTCGTCCTGCGCGATGACGGCAGTCCCTGCGACGCGGACGAGCCGGGGGAACTGGTGCAGCGCGGCGCGCTGGTGGCGATGGGTTACTGGAACGATCCTGAAAAAACGGCTGAGCGTTTCAAACCTCTGCCTGCGATCGCGCGCGTACGCGATGCGGGGGTGGTCGTGCCGGAGATCGCGGTATTCTCCGGTGACACCGTTCGCCGGGACGCTGAGGGCTTCCTCTATTTCATCGGTCGCCGCGACGAGATGATCAAGACTTCGGGTTATCGTGTGAGCCCGACCGAAATCGAAGAGGTGCTGCACGCCACTGAGCTCGTCAGCGAAGCCGCGGCTTTCGGCGTGGCCCATCCGAGCCTGGGCCAGGTCATCGTCGCGGTGGTGACGCCCGCAGACGGCGCCTCGCTCGAAGCCCTCGATCTGCTCGCCGAGTGCCGCAGGCGCCTGCCGCTTTACATGCTGCCTTCGCGCATCGACATACGTCGAGAGCCGCTCCCGCGCAATCCGAATGGCAAGATCGACCGACAGCGCCTCGCCGCCGAACTCGACGCGGCCGCCGAGACGCCCGCGACATGACGCCCGTCAAACACGCCCCGATTCGTGAATGGGAGATCACCGACGACTGCCTGATGGTCGGGGGCATCCCCCTGCCCCGGCTCGCCGCACGGGTGGGTCGCACACCTTTCTATGCCTACGACCGGCACCTCGTGGACAAGCGGGTGCAGCATCTGCGCGCATGTCTGCCGACTTCGATCAAGCTGCATTACGCGATCAAGGCCAACCCCATGCCCGCGCTCGTGTGTCACCTGGCGAAGCACGTCGACGGGCTCGATGTCGCGTCGTCAGGCGAGCTCAGAATCGCACTCGATTCCGGCATGTCTCCCCGCGACATCAGCTTTGCCGGACCGGGCAAAAGCGAAGCGGAGCTCGCACAGGCGGCTGCGGCCGGAGTGCTCGTCAACATCGAGTCGGAGCGCGACGTCGCCATCGCGACGCGCCTGTCGCAGGCAAACGGTTTTCCGGTCCGCGTGGCCGTGCGCGTGAATCCGGACTTCGAGCTCAAATCATCCGGCATGAGCATGGGCGGCGGCCCGAAGCCTTTCGGCGTGG
>JBKJKJ010000501.1:0-3984 GCA_046597455.1 Burkholderiales bacterium | reverse complement strand
TCTACGCGAAGAACGGCTACGACACGGTCGCCCAGACGCCTGCCGAGTTTCGCAAGGTGTTCATCAGTGACATCGCGTAGAACTCTCGCACAGAGGGCACCTGAAGTGCCTTCACGATTTCGGCATGGATCCGGTTGAGAATCGCGGGCGGGGTTCTGGCGGGCGCGAACCAGCCATGCCATCCCGCGTCGAATTCAAAGCCGGGCAATCCCGCTTCGGCGACGGTCGGCGTATCCGGCATCGCGGCCACGCGCGTGGCGCCGGTGAACGCGAGCGCCCTGATCTTGCCCGCCTGGATCAGCGGCACGGCCGGGGCGGGCGACGGGAAATTGATCTGCACTTCGTTGCCCATGAGCGCGGTCATCGCGGGGCCGCCGCCCTTATAGGGAACGTGCTGCAAGTTGATGCCGGCCTTGAGCGCGAAGAGCGCCGCAGCGAGGTGCTGGCCGTTGCCGATCCCCGGGGAGCTGAAGCGCAGCGGTGTGGGAGCGCTTTTCGCAACCGCGATCAGCTCCTGCACCGATTTCGCAGGCACCGAAGGATTGATCGTCAGCAGGTAACCGGCGCCTTTGACGTAATTGGTAATGGGCGCGAAATCTTTTGCGGTGTCGTAGGGGAGGGACTTGTAAAGACTCGGGTTCACCGCCAGCGGGAAAGCGGTGCTGAGCAGGGTATAGCCATCGGGGCGTGCCTTGGCCACGATGTCATAGCCGAGGATGCCGCTCACGCCGCCGCGGTTGTCGATCACGATCGGATGCGGCACTTGCGTTTCGAGCTGTCTCACCAGCACGCGTGCGAGCGTATCGACATTGCCGCCCGGCGGCACGCCGACGACGAGGCGTATCGGGCCAGCCGGATAAGACCCGCCGGGCTGCGCCTGCACGATGCCGGCCGTCGCCCAAAGTGCTGCAACTACCAGAAGTTGCTGAACCTTCTTCATGACGCTCCTCGATTATCGGTATTCGTCGAGACTCGGAGGATACCCGGCCTTGTCGTTTCGATATACGATTGTCGAACCATCGGCAGGTGCGGTCATGAGGCTCCGCTACTGTCCCGTCGCGAAGCGGGCACCACGTCGCGACGGAAAAACACTGAAACCTCTGCTCAGCGCGCACAACGCACTTCGGGGAGACCAGGTGTCTCGTTCGGGCGCACACGTTCACAGCCGGTATCAGCTCCGCGGCGCACACCCGCGGGATGGTCTCTGTACGGGTGCTGCCCTCCATCGTGGCTGGGGGAGAGGCGATGAGCAAATACGTCAAGATCACCGGAACGAAACTCGCAGACCTGCTGAACGGCACCGAGCTCGCTGACAGGATCAAGGGCAAAGGGGCTGGCGACGTAATCAACGGCTACGCCGGCGCCGACAAGCTCCAGGGCGGCGGCGGGGACGACACCATCACCGGCGGCGCCGGCAACGACTCGATCGACGGCGGCGCCGGGATCGACACTGCGGTCTACCGCGGCGCGATCGAGCAGTATGCGCTCGCATTCGCCGTGACCGGCGACCTCAAAGGGACCGTCACCGACCACGTCGTCGATCGCGACGGCATGGATTCGCTCAAGAACGTCGAATTCCTGCGATTCAGCAACGCGATCTACGACGTGCGAAACGCCACCGTATATCTCCTGAATCGCTCCCCGTTCGTTGCGAATCCGCTCACCGATCGAATCGTGCTCGAAGACAACGCGTTCGGGTTCACCTTGCCCGCGAATAGCTTCTCGGATCCGGACCCCGACGCGCTCACGTACACCGCCGCCCTCGCCGGCGGGGGCGTCCTGCCGGCATGGCTTCAGTTCGATGCGGTGACGAGAACATTTTTCGGCACGCCGCCGCAGGACTTCAACGGTGTGTTCGAGGTGCGGGTCATCGCAAGCGACGGTCAGGCATCCGCTTTCGACGACTTCACGCTGACGATTGCGCCCGTGAACGACGCGCCGGTGGCGACAGCCGACGTGCTGGCAAGCATTGCGGAAGGCAGCGGCACCCGCTCGATCGCGTTCGCCGAGCTCACCGCCAATGACACCACCGGACCGGCGAACGAATCCGACCAGATGCTCACGATCACAGCCGTGAGCAATCCGATCGGGGGTGTGGTGGCGATCGTGAACGGGCACATCGAGTTCACGCCCACAGTGGATTTTTCAGGCACGGCGGCCTTCGACTACACGGTGATCGACAACGGGACGACCCTGGGTCTGCCCGATCCGAAGTCGGCTCTTGGCAATGTTTCATTCGCTGTGACGCCGATCAACCATGCCCCGGTGATCTCCGGCGCTTCCGCAGCTGTCGTGTACGAGGATGGCCCGCGCGTGGCGAGCGGACGCCTGCTGGGCACGGATCGTGACCCGGGTGCGGTCCTCACCTGGTCTCTCGACGCCGCATCCAGCACTTACGGGTCGTTCAGCTTCGACGGCAACGGTGGCTGGAGCTATGTGCTCAGGAACAGCGCGCCGAACGTGCAGGCGCTGCGCCAGGGCGAGCAGGTCGGCGACAGCGCCACGCTGCGTCTTACGGACGAGCAGGGTGCGAGCGTGACGCGGGTGGTCAGCTTGACGGTGATCGGCACGGACGATGCGCCAGGCGTGCCTGCGGGCCCTGCGTCAGGCGAGGTCAGCGCGCTGGTGCCGACTGCGAGCGCGCGTCTCAGCGCATTCGACGTAGACCATGACGCCGTGCTGACGTGGAGCGTGAGCCGCAGCCCGACCGGATACGCCTCGAGTTATCGGTATGCGCTCGACGATCTGGCGATCGTCAGGAACGGCAATCTCTATTTCCACGACGGTTTCAGTAACACGCTCTCGCCAGGTCCGGCTCCTGCTGCACCGATTTTCGGCGACGGCACCGCGGCTTCCTATCAGGGACCGGGACGCTACAGCGAGCAGGGTGGAAGACTGATCCTCGATGGCGCGCTGGCAGGCCCCACGAACGGTGTCGGCGTCGCACAGCTCATCGTCGGGCAGCCGCTGCAGCTGAACAGCGATATAAACCCGAACGATTTGACGCGCGGGCTGAAGGCGAGCGACAGCTTTACGGTCTCAGCCCGCTACGCCGTCGGCAGCGATACTCAGGGGCCTGCCGACCTCTGGCAAAGCTTCGGCGTGACGCTGACGGACCGTACGATAGGCGCAGCGCTGCCCGACCAACTCGGCAATGACCTCGTGTCGCTCCGCGCAGTGAGTGACTCGTCCGGTCGAATCGGTCTTCAATTTGCGCAGATCAACGTCGTGACGGACACGGTAAGCGTGTTGCAGACGATACCGGTCCACCCCGAGTTGCTGCCGAATCCGGACCATGTCGTGTTCCGGCTGACGCACGACGCATCGACGCCCGGTCTCGTCAGTGCGTCGGCCGATATTCTGTCCGGTGGCAGCGTGGTGGCCACGTTCGGCTTCGATGAGGTGGGACATATCTTCAGCGACGAGAACTGGACGCGTGTCCAGCTTGCCGCGTTCGGCGCGGACCACGGCGGTTCCCAGATCGCCGGGACTTACGGCTCGCTCAGCGTCGATGGCTCCGGACAGTGGACCTACCAGCTCGACGTGATGTCGCCGGCCTACCGCTCGCTCATGCACAATGCCGTCGATACCTTCGCGGTAAGGGTGACCGACGAATATGGTCTGAGCGCGTTCCGCCCCGTGTCTGTCACGGTAGCGCCGCCGAATCACGATCCGGTCGCGATAGCCGAGGCGTTCTCGACACCCTACGACACGCCACTCGTCATTCCGATTTCCAGGCTCCTCGCCAACGACCGCGATCCGGACGGAGATCCCCTGTCGTTCCAGTTCTTCGCGGCGCCCGGCTTCACCCAGGTCGGTTCCGACATCGTCTTCACGCCCGAGCCTGGCAGCACCGCAGTGCTGGGTTTCAACTATCAGGTCACTGACGGTCGCGGCGGTTCCGCCGGTGCATATGTCTCGGTCACCGTGGACGCGGGTCCCATGCCCCTTGCCCCGGTGATTCACGCGCCGTCGCAGCAGGTG
>JBKJKJ010000380.1:0-2786 GCA_046597455.1 Burkholderiales bacterium | reverse complement strand
CGATGGTTTCCAACTCGAGCAGCGCGTGGGCCATCACCTCGACCTTGTCGCGGTTGTCTTCCAGCAACTTGCGCGCCACCGCGTACTGCTGGTCGATAATCTTGCGGATCTCGTGGTCGACCATCTGCATCGTTGATTCGGACACGTTCTTCTGCGTGGTGATTGAGCGGCCGAGGAAGACCTCGCCTTCGTTCTCGCCGTAAACCATCGGGCCCAGCGCATCGGACATGCCGTAGCGCGTGACCATGTTGCGGGCGATCTCGGTGGCCCGCTCGAAGTCGTTGGACGCGCCGGTGGTCATCTGGTTCATGAAGATTTCCTCGGCGATACGGCCGCCGAACAGCACCGAGATCATGTTCAGCATGTGCTTGCGGTCCATGCTGTAGCGATCGGCCTCGGGCAGCTGCATCGTCACGCCCAGCGCGCGACCGCGCGGAATGATCGTGACCTTGTGCACCGGATCGGTCTTGGGCAGCAGCGTGGCGACAATGGCGTGACCCGACTCGTGATATGCCGTGTTGCGCCGTTCTTCTTCCGGCATCACGATCGAGCGCCGTTCCGCGCCCATGATGATCTTGTCCTTGGCCCGTTCGAAGTCGTGCATATCCACCAGCCGCTTCGACGAGCGCGCGGCGAACAGCGCCGCCTCGTTGACGAGGTTGGCGAGATCGGCGCCGGACATGCCGGGCGTGCCGCGCGCGATGATGTCGGCCTTGACGTCCGGGCTCATCGGCACCTTGCGCATGTGTACCAGCAGGATCTGCTCGCGGCCGCGGATGTCCGGCAGGGGGACAACCACCTGGCGGTCAAAGCGGCCCGGTCGCATCAGCGCCGGGTCGAGCACGTCCGGCCGGTTGGTGGCGGCGATCACGATGACCCCGACATTGCCTTCGAAGCCGTCCATCTCGACGAGCAGCTGGTTCAGCGTCTGCTCGCGCTCGTCGTTGCCGCCACCGAGGCCCGCGCCACGCTGGCGACCCACGGCATCGATTTCGTCGATGAACACGATGCACGGCGCGTTCTTCTTCGCCTGCTCGAACATGTCGCGCACCCGCGCCGCGCCCACGCCGACGAACATCTCGACGAAGTCGGAGCCCGAAATGCTGAAGAAAGGCACTTTCGCCTCGCCGGCAATCGCACGGGCGAGCAGCGTTTTACCGGTTCCCGGATTGCCGACCATCAGCACGCCGCGAGGAATACGCCCACCGAGCTTCTGGAATTTCGAAGGATCGCGCAGGAATTCGACCAGCTCGGCCACCTCTTCCTTGGCTTCTTCGCAGCCAGCCACGTCCGCGAACGTCACGGTGTTGTTCGACTCGTCCAGCATGCGCGCCCGACTCTTCCCGAACGAGAACGCACCGCCGCGACCGCCGCCCTGCATCTGACGCATGAAGAACACCCATACGCCGATCAGCAGCAACATCGGGAACCAGGAAACGAAAATGTTCATGAGCAGCGAAGGCTCTTCCTCGGGCTTCGCCTCGATGATCACACCGTTCTTCAGCAGGTCGGAGACGAGCCACGGGTCCGAGGGCGAATACGTCGTAAAACGCTCGCCAGTCGACTTGACTCCTTTGAGCACCCGGCCTTCGATGGTCACCTTGGCGATACGCCCCTGCTTCACCTCTTCGATGAACTGGGAGTACTCCACCGCCTTCTGGGTGCTCTGCCGCGTACTGAACTGGTTGAAAACGGTCATGAGGACCAATGCGATCACCAGCCAGATCGCGACATTCTTGATCAGATTGTTCAAGCAGTCTCCTTGCGCCCTGATGGCGCTACTTCATTCATTCTAAACTAACATCTGTTGACCTGCCGTGGAACCGGACACCCTGCAGCCCGGCGTTCATTTCAGTCCTTTCGCCAGCAGATAAACCTCACTCGACCGGGTGCGCGAGGCGTCCGGCTTACGCGTGTTCACCTGTTGGAAGCAGCGCCTCAGAGTATTGACCAGACCTTCGTATCCGGCGCCATGGAAGGTTTTGACCAGAAAGCATCCCTGCGGTTTCAGGTGCTTTTGTGCAAATTCGAGCGCAAGTTCCGCAAGTCCGATCGCCCGCGCCTGATCGACGCTTGCGATACCACTCATATTGGGGGCCATGTCCGACAACACAAGGTCCACCACCCGACCCTCGAGCGCATTTTCCACCGCTTCGAGCGTATTCGGCTCATTAAAATCCCCGCAGATCACGGTGACGCCAGGTATTTGCGGCACCTCCAGAAGATCCACAGCGATCACCCCGCCGCCCCTGCCGACGGCCTTGACGGCGACCTGTGACCAGCCCCCCGGCGCCGCTCCCAGATCGACCACGCACATCCCGGCCTTGAGCAGTTTGTCCTTGGCGTCGATCTGCTGGAGCTTGTATGCCGCTCGCGAACGGAACCCTTCCGCGTTCGCCCGCTTCACATACGGGTCGGTGACATGCTCGCGCATCCACGCCTTGCTCGTCTTCGCCATAAGTCCTGAATCTTAATGTGCCGCGAGTGGCGCGAATCGCCGAATAAAGGCCATTTTTAGTGCTAAAGTCGGGCCCGAACCGATTTACCGAACCTGAGCACCATCCCAAGCCTGTGACCGAAGTGAAAGAACTCACCCCAACGCTACGCCGCGAATTGCGTGCCCGCGCCCATCATCTGCATCCGGTGGTCATGATCGGCGACGCGGGACTCACGCCCGCAGTGACCCTCGAAATCGACGTGAGCCTCAAAAGCCACGAGCTCATCAAAGTTCGCCTTCTCGGCGACGAGCGCGAGATACGCACGCAGCTGGCGTCTGAAATCTGCGA